>JAOACN010000276.1 GCA_026417815.1 Chloroflexaceae bacterium
TGGATATGCTGCTCCTCACCAGCGCCCGCTCGCTGAGCGAGGATCAGATCGGTCATCTGCAGATTATCAAGACGAATCCCAACCGCCTGCATGCGCTGATTGAGGATATTCTCGACTTTGCCCGCCCTGACTCTAAGCAAAAACTGAGCTTCACCCACGTTGATATCTCGCAGGTGATCAATGACGTGCTGCAGTCGCTGCGCCTGGAGTACGAACGGAAGCGCATGCAGGTCACCCTTGACATCGCGCCCACCCTTCCGCTGGTGGTGGCCGACCAGAAGCGTATCACCCAGGTGTTCCAGAACCTGTTCTCGAACGCGGTGAAATACACCTACGAGGGCGGGCGCATTCAGGTACGCGCGTTTCTGAATCGCGCCAATATGCTGCAAATTGACGTTGAAGATAATGGGGTGGGAATGACCCGCGAGCAACTGAAGAAGCTCTTCCGCCCCTTCTACCGCGCCGACAACCCCCTCCGCGACGTGGCCGGCGGCACCGGGCTGGGTCTGGCAATCGCCAAACAGTTCGTCGAACAGCACGGCGGCGAGATGTGGGTGCAGAGCGAGCACGGCAAAGGCAGCATCTTTAGCTTCATGATCCCGCTGGAGCAGGCGGGCGCGCATGAAGCGCACGAGGACCCCGAGTGAGCGCAATCCATCTCGACAACCGGCTGGTGCATTACGAGGTCTTCGGTCGGGGCCAGCCGATCGTGTTCCTGCATAGCTGGCTCGGCTCCTGGCGCTACTGGGTCTCCACGATGGACGCGGCAGCCGAGCGCTATCGCGCCTATGCCCTCGATTTCTGGGGCTTCGGCGAGAGCGACCGCCGCGGTTCCGACTTCAACATCTCGAGCTACGTGGATATGCTCTTCCGCTTCGTTGACCAGATGGGCATTACCACGGCTACCCTGGTGGGCCACGGCATGGGGGGCATGGTCGCCATCCGCGCCGCCCGGGAGCGCCCGGAGACCTTTCCACGGGTGATGACGGTGGCCACCCCGCTCTATGGCGAGGCCCTGGCCGGGCATCTCAAATCCGGCGCCTTCTCGCGCCTGCTTGGTCTGAATGCCTCGACCAATATCTGGCTCAAGTTGCTGAAGAACATCCCGATCGCCGATCCCGAAGTGCAACAGGAACTGATCGAAGACACCGAGGGCCTGAGCGAGCGGGTGCTCAGTAGTGTCCAGGACTCGCTCCTCGACACCGACCTGCGCCCGGCGCTGGCTGCCCTGCCGGTGCCGCTGCTGGCGGTGTACGGCGGGCAGGATCGCATCGTGGCCGTCGAGCATAGCGAGGTGCTCGACGCCCTCGAGCGTGAGGGGCGCCCGATCAAACGGCTGACCCTGCCCAGGGCCAGCCACTTCCCCTTTCTGGAGCAGTCAAACACCTTCTCACGGTTGCTGATGGACTTCATGACCACCGACGGCGCCAATGTGGAAGTGAAAGAAGAGTGGCGCCGCCGCGTCAGCCAGCGCGAGTACCTGTGACGCGCGATCATCCTGGCAGGGCCAAAGCGCTCGCTGCCCCAATCCTTCGGCCCTGCTACGCCAGCACCGCCACGTCGTAGCCCGCAGCGTTGATCGCCGCAATGATCGCCGCCAGGCTCGAGTCGTCCTCCCGTTCAACTCGGAGGGTGCGGTCAGCCTGATTGGCCAGCACCCGGCGCACGCCCGGCACCGCCTCCACCGCAGCCGCCAGCGCCCAGCGATCCCGGCGCGTGCGCATCCGCTCGACGCGCAGGATTTCGAGGATCATCCGGTCCTCCTTTCCTTGAGACATCGGGGACAGCCGGTGGGACGACCCTCCGGGTTTCCCCTGTTCCCCTGGCGGGGCTCCAGCGCCGATTGTAGCACACCCGGGGCCCGTGCAAGGCCCTCCTCCCACGGTGGGGTCGGGTCGGTCACACCGCCCGGAGTTGTCGTTGCGGTGGTTCGGGCCTTGTTCCGGGTACTTTGCGCGAGCCCCGATACGACACCGAAACTGCGTCTCGGCCGGGAGCTGCGGCCCCGCAGGATTTCCCTTTCCGGCGCGGCACGGCGAAGCTGCGCCGCACCGGAAAGGGGCATGCGGAGGATGGAAGCCCCTCCGAACCTTCTTACTGGCACAGCGCGCCGGGTTTGACGGCCCCTGCGGATACTGGTATGATCCGCGTATAAGGCGTCAGAAAGCCACTTGAGCAAGGAGCGAACCATGCCTGACTCAGGACAGACCGAGGGGCGCAAGATCGATCATATTCGCATCGTCCTGGGTGAGGATGTGGCCGCCAAGGGAGTAAGCACCGGCTTTGGCGCCTACCGGCTTCCCCATGCCGCGCTCCCCGAACTCGATCTGGCCGAGATTGACACCCGCACGACCTTTCTGGGCAAGCCGATCAATGCTCCTCTGCTGATCAGCTCGATGACCGGCGGCGCCAGCGTGGCCGAGCGCATCAACCTGGCGCTGGCCGAGGCCGCCGAGCGCCTGGGCCTGCCGATGGGGGTCGGCTCGCAACGCGCTGCCGTCGTTGACTCCCGGCTGGCGCCGACCTACCAGGTGCGCCGGGTGGCGCCCCGTATCCCGCTGCTGGCAAACCTGGGGGCGGTGCAGTTGAACTACGGCTTCGGGGTGGATCAGTGCCGCCGCGCGGTGGAGATGATCGAAGCCGATGCGCTGATCCTTCACCTCAACCCGCTGCAGGAGGCCGTGCAACCCGAGGGCAACACCAACTTCAAGGGTCTGTTGCACAAGATTGAGCACCTCTGCCGCACCCTTGAGGTGCCGGTGGTGGTGAAAGAGGTGGGCAATGGCATCGGCCCGCAGGACGCGCAACGGCTCTACGCATGCGGCGTGCGCATCATTGATGTGGCCGGCGCAGGGGGCACAAGCTGGAGCGAGGTGGAACGCTACCGGCAACCCGATGAGCAGGGCCGCCGCGTCGCCGGGGCCTTCGCCGACTGGGGCATCCCCACCACCGAGTGTATTCGCGCCGTGCGCGCCGCGCTCCCCGATGTGACCATTATCGGTTCGGGCGGCGTGCGGAGCGGGGTTGATGTGGCCAAGGCCATCGCCCTTGGCGCCGACCTCGCCGGAACGGCCAGGCCCGCCCTCGCCAGCGCCATTGACGAGCGCGGCGCCGAGGCCGTGGTTGAGGGCCTCACGGCCTTCATCCGCGAGTTGCGCGTGGCGATGTTCTGCTCCGGTTGCGCCACCCTGGCTGACCTGCGGAAGCTGGAGTTGACCAGATAAACGGAGTGGGTGAACCCTCCGGGTTGCGCCCACGTCAGAGGATTGCGCCCCTTTCCCCGGAGGGTTACGCTCACCCGGTCAATGCATGCACGTTTCCCAGCTCAGCCTGCGCGATTTTCGCAACTACCAGCGCCTCGAGCTGCGCCTCGATCCGGGCATCACCCTGCTCTATGGCCCCAACGCTGCCGGAAAGACCAGTCTGCTCGAAGCGCTGTACTTCCTCGCCACCACGCGCTCGCCGCGCATCAGCGCCGACCGCGACCTGGTGCGCTGGGACGCCGTGGGCGAGGCGGGTGCGCCACCCTTTGCGCGGGTGGCGGCCGAGGTGCAGCGGCGGGCGGGCCGGGTGCGCCTGGAGGTGATCGTGCAGCGCCGCGCCGACGAGGGCGGCCAGCTCAGCGCCACCTCGACCAAAATTGTGCGCATTGACCGGCGCGTGGTCCGCGCGCTCGACCTGGTGGGGCAGTTACGGGTGGTGCTCTTCACCCCCGCCGACCTGACCCTCGCCGACGGTCCGCCTTCCGAGCGACGCCGCTACCTTGACATCACCCTCTCGCAACTCGATCCCCACTACGTTCGCACCCTGGCCCAGTATCAGAAGCTCCTCCAGCAACGCAACAGCCTGCTGCGCGCCTGGCGCGAGCGCCGCCGCCCCCCGCGCGCCGTGGACGAAGAACTGGCCTACTGGGACCAGGAGCTTGCGGCCGCGGGCGGTTACCTGCTGGCCGAACGGCTGCGGGCCGTGCGCGAGCTCAACGCCATCGTCGGGCCACTGTTCCAGGCCATCAGCGGGGGCGACGCGCCACTGACCATCGCCTACCTGCCATCCTTCGACCTGGAGACGGCCAGCGACAGCGGCGCCCTGGCAACCCGACTGGGCGCGGCCCTCCGCGCGGCGCGCCCCGATGAACTGGCCCGCGGGCAGACCCTGGTCGGCCCGCACCGCGACGACCTGGCCTTCACCGTTGGCGCGGTGAACCTGGGACGCTACGGCTCGCGGGGCCAGCAACGCAGCGTCACGCTGACACTCAAGCTCGGCGAGGCAACGCTTATGCGGCAGCGCAGCGGCGAAGCGCCGGTGCTGCTCCTCGACGACGTGCTGAGCGAACTCGACGCCACGCGCCGGGCCCACCTGCTGGAGGCCATTCGCCAACCCGAACAGCAGACCCTGCTCTCGGCCACCGACCTGGGCGACTTCAACCCGGCCTTTCTGGCGGCAGTTACCCGCCTGCGGGTCGAAGACGGGCGGGTCTATCCGGGGTGAGGGGTGGAGAGATGTGGAGGTGTGGAGGTGTGGAGATGTAGAGATGTGGATATTGGTTCGCAACTTAATCTACACCTCCCCACCTCCCCACCTCCCCACCTCCTCACCTCTACGCCTCCACCGGCTGATACTCCAACTCCCCCTCCTCCTCCTTCACCGGCTTGAGCGCCGCGGGCAGACGGTCGTAGACAGCGGTCAGGAAGCGGAGACCGCTGGCGAGACCGTCATTGAGCGCCTCGGCGCGGAAGCGCCAGGCCCAGTTCTGGCCGAGGAGCCCGGGAGTATTCATACGCGCCTCGGCGCCGAGACGCAGCACGTCCTGGAAGGGGATCACAACCAGATCGGCCACCGACATCAGGGCCAGGCGGATGAGATCCCAGGCAATATCGGCCCCATCGCGGCCCAGATAGGCCCGCACCCGTTCGCGTTCCTCCTCGGAGAGGCCCTGAAACCAGCCGACGCTGGTATTGTTGTCGTGGGTGCCGGTATAGACCACGCAGTTTGGCACGTGGTTGTGGGGCAGGTAGGGATTCTCGGGGGTGTCAAAGGCGAACTGGAGCACCTTCATGCCGGGGAAATCGAACTGGTCGCGCAGGGCGTGGACATCGGGCGTGATGAGACCCAGGTCCTCGGCAATGATGGGCAAACTGCCCAGAGCCGCTTCCAGCCGGGTGAAGAGATCGGCCCCGGGGCCCCTGACCCAGCGGCCACGGATCGCCGTGTCCTCCTCCGCGGGCACCTCCCAGTAGGCGGCAAAGCCACGGAAGTGATCCAGGCGCAGGATGTCTACCTGGGTGAAGACGGCCCGCAGGCGCGCGACCCACCAGCCATAACCATCGCGGGCCATCTCGCGCCAGCGGTAGAGCGGATTGCCCCAGCGCTGGCCGGTGGCGCTGAAGTAGTCGGGCGGCACGCCGGCCACGACGGTGGGGTTGCCGCTGGCATCGAGGAAGAACAGGTCGCGGTTGGCCCAGACATCGGCGCTGTCGTAGGCCACGAAGATCGGCGCGTCGCCGATAATGGCGATGCCCTGCTGGTTGGCGTAGGCCTTGAGGCGGCGCCACTGATGGAAAAAGAGGCACTGGAGGAACTCCTGAAAGGCAACCGCCGCGGCATGCTCCTCGCCAGCGCGCGCCAGCGCCTCGGGCTGGCGGTCGCGCAGCGGGGGCTCCCAGGTGTTCCACGACCGGCCGGCGTGAGCGTCCTTCAGGGCCATGAACAGGGCGTAATCGGCGAGCCAGCCGGCCTGCTCGGCCCGAAAGGCGCGCAGGTCCTCGGCCAGATCGGGCGCCGCGCCCGCCTGCACCCGCTCGAAGGCCCGGCGCAACAGGGGCAGCTTGACGTCCAGCACCTCGCCGTAGTGCACCACATCGAGCGAGAGGTAACGTTCGGCGGCGGCGGAGGCCACCTCGTCGTAGCTCAACAACCCGCGCTGGATGAGCGGGTCGAGACTGATCAACAGCGGGTTGCCGGCAAAGGCCGAGAAACACTGGTAGGGCGAGTCGCCATAGCCGGTCGGACCGAGGGGCAGAATCTGCCAGAGGCTCTGTCCGGCGGCGGCCAGAAAATCAACGAAAGCATACGCAGCCGGGCCGAGGTCGCCTATCCCCCAGGGACCGGGCAGGGACGTAGGGTGCAACAGAATGCCGCTCGAACGTGGAAACCGCATGCGCTCCTCATGGATAGAAATGACGACAATCGCCGTCTGTCATTTGTACCAAAAATACAAATCATTACAAGAGAGCACTATAATTCCAACATTATCTAGGCATTATTATACCAACGCCAGGTCTGGCGCGGGGAGGGAAAAGGCTATGGTCCTCGGACTATTCGGCGTTCTGACGCGGCACAGCCGCTGCGCCAGAAAGGGTTCTCGGCGAGGCAAGGCCCCTTCGAGGCTCTGCTGCATGGAGCAGTCTGGTTATAGCGCATTGAACCGTAATTATGCGGCATAGCCACGCATCTAACCAGAGTTAAGAAAATACAACCTGGAAAACCCGCTTGATCGGTTGTGATGGCGCGTGAGAAATGCTATATTCGCAGCAAGTCCAACCAGGAACGATCACGAACGATCACGAATGGAACGGACCGGCTGTCACTCTACGTTGTCGCGTTTCTCTGCGGGGAGGTTCGGAGGAGCGCAACCCCTCCGAAATACATAGGGGCACTGTCCGGGGCCTGCGGCCCCCGCCCCCCATCCCCCGCTTGCGGCGGCATTGCCGCGAACCGACCACGTAGAGGTCACAGAACGACCCCCAACCCCCACGTGAACGACGGTAGAGAATAACGCAGTTCTCTGCCACCTCGGC
>JAOACN010000292.1 GCA_026417815.1 Chloroflexaceae bacterium
GGTGTGGGGAAACCTGGGTTCCCCACACCCCTGCCCAATCCATTACGCTATGACCCAGCGACCTCTCTCCGCCCGCAACCGACACTGGCACATTCTCCCCCCGGCGCCACCCGAGTTTGTGCGCCAGAGTGGTCTCAGCCCGCTGCTGGCCTCGTTGCTCTACCAGCGCGATCTGCGTGACCCCGATGCAACGCGCCTCTTCCTCGAGGCCGATTATTCCCGCGACCTGCACGACCCCCTGAGCATGCGCGGCATGCCCGAGGCCAGCGCCCGCATTGCCGAGGCCATCGCCCGCGGGGAGCCTATCGCCGTATACGGCGACTTCGACACCGACGGGGTGACCGCCGTGACCCTGTTGGTGCAGGCCCTGAGCGCGATGGGCGCGAACATCCGTCCCTACATTCCCCATCGGCTCCGCGAGGGCTACGGGCTGAACATTCAGGCCCTGCCCCAGCTCGCCGGCGAGGGGGTGCGCCTGCTGATCACCGTGGACTGTGGCATCAGCAATGTAGCCGAGGTGGCCGAAGCGACCCGCATCGGTCTGGATGTGATCGTGACCGATCACCATACCCCCCCGGCGGCGCTCCCCGCCGCGCTGGCGGTGGTCAACCCCAAACAGCCTGGCTGCGCCTATCCCTACAAACATCTGGTCGGTGTTGGCATCGCCTTCAAGCTCGTGCAGGCCCTGGCTCGGCGCGGGTTATCGCCCGGCGCGGTGCGGGGCCGCGACCTGCTCGATGTCGTGGCCCTGGGCACCGTCGCCGACATGGGGCCGCTCACCGGCGAGAACCGCGTGCTGGTCAAGGCCGGGCTGCAGGCGCTCAACACCACCCGGCGACCGGGCCTCAAGGCGCTGATCGAAGTGTCGGGGCTGGTTCAGGGGCAGATCACCGCTACCGACATCGGTTTTATGCTCGGCCCGCGGCTGAATGCCGCCGGCCGGCTCGATGACGCCGTGCGGGCCTACCAGTTGCTCCTCGCGGCGGACTACGCCAGCGCGCGGGCGATTGCCGAGGAGTTGAACCGGACCAACCGTGAGCGGCAGGAGTTGACGAAGCAGGTGCAGGCGGCGGCGCGCGCCCAGGCCGAGGCAACCGGGAAGCATCGCCAGCGGGTAGTGATGATCGCCAGCGAGGAGTTTCCTGCCGGGGTGGTGGGCCTGGTGGCGGGGAAGCTGGTGGAGGAATGGGGGCGCCCGGTGCTGCTGATCGAGCGCGGCGCGGAGCATTCACGCGGCTCGGCCCGCTCGATCCCCGGCTTCAGCATTGTCGAGGCCCTGGCCAGTTGCAGTGAGCTCTTCGTGCGCTTTGGCGGCCATGCCGCCGCGGCGGGCTTTACCATCGCGAATGCCAACCTTCCGCGCCTGGAGCAACATCTGCTCGCCCTGGCCGAAGAGCGCCTCACCGACGCGATGCTCCAGCCCGCGCTGACCATTGATGCCACCCTCGACCTGAATGCCCTCAGCTACGACCTGCTCGCCGAGTTGAGCCGCCTCGAACCCTTTGGCCAGGCCAACCCTCTGCCTACCCTGATGAGCCCGGCGGTGCAGGTGGTTGATGCTCGTCCCCGGGGTGGTGATGGCCAGCACCTGCGCCTGCTGCTGCGGCGCGACGGCGCCACCTACGAGGGGATCGCCTTCCGCCTTGGCCATCTGGCCGAGGCCCTGCGCCAGCATCCCGTCATCGACGTGGCCTATCACCTCGAGGCCAACCAGTGGAACGGCGAAACGCGCTTGCAGTTGAACATTAAGGATTTTCGTCGCGCCCGGGGGTAAACAGCCTGGTACTCCAACGAGACTTGTCCTTGTAGAGGAGGCTCGGAAGGGCGAAGCCCCTCCGACCCCGCCGAGACAAAGTCTCGGTGTAGTGCCAGTACTGCCATTGCGGAAATGGGGTCAGATCCTCACCTTCCCCCCGGCCGCCTCCCTCTCCACCGCAGGTGGAAAGCGAGGCGGGGGAGGGCGCCGCTTTAGCCGGCCATCCAGGCGCTCCGGCGCCGCACGGAGCGCCGCCGTTTCGGCGCGTGTTCGCGCTCGGCGCGTTCCTCCTGGGTGTGGATCAAACCTTTGGCGCGGGCGCGCACCAGCGCCTCCACACACTCGCCGTCGAACTCAATCCCGGCCAGGCTGCGCAGAATGGCAATCGCCTCATCGGCCGAGCGGGCTGGCTGGTAGGGGCGGCGACTCGTAATGGCGTCGAAGACGTCGGCCACGGCGACGATGCGCCCCACCAGCGAAATCTGGTCGCCACTGAGACCTTTGGGGTAACCACGCCCATCCAGGCGCTCGTGATGCTGGGACAGGGCCGTCCAGCTATCCCGCAGCACCTCAAGCTCAAGCA
The DNA here is from genome assembly GCA_026417815.1 of Chloroflexaceae bacterium. Taxonomy (GTDB): domain Bacteria; phylum Chloroflexota; class Chloroflexia; order Chloroflexales; family Chloroflexaceae; genus JACAEO01. The sequence goes on from JAOACN010000292.1 coordinate 2,340, forward strand.
GGCCGTTCTCCTTCAGAAACTCCAACCCATACTCCGGATGCCGGCGCATCTGCGCGAACTCGGAGTCGGTGAGCCGGCGACGCTTCTTGAGGATGCGGTCGGGCACACGGATCTTGCCTACATCGTGGAGCTTGCTGGCAATGCGTACCCGATAGATCTTGTCGGAACTCAGACCGAGTTCCTGGGCAATTGCCACCGAGAAGTCGCTCACACGCTGGCTATGACCGCGCGTGTAGGAGTCCTTCAAGTCGATTGCCCCGGTAATGGCATCAATAATACGGGTAGAGAGGGCCGAAACCTCGCTATACAATTGGGCCAGGCGAATAACCGTGGCCGCCTGACTGGCGAGGGTTTCAAAGAGGGCGATGTCTTCCGCGGCAAAGCCAGCGCCATCGCGTGGGTTCAGGGCCTGGGCCCCGCCGATGATCCGCTCCTCGGCGATCCCGCGGGCGTCGCCGAGTTGGATGCGGGGCGCCTTGAGCGGCACACAGAGAATGGAGCGAGTAACGAAGCCGCTGTTGGCATCGATCTGCCGGTAGAAGCGTGGATCCCGGCTCACATCGTTCACCGCCACCGTTTCCCCGGTTGCCACCACGTGGCCGATGATCCCCCGTCCCGCAGGCACCCGTTGGGCCACGATGCGCTCGCGGTTGGAGCCAGCGGCGATGTGCAGGACCAGGTCATCATGCTCCGGGTCGCGCAACCAGATCGATGTGGCCTCAACGTTCAGCAGTTCGCAGGCACGGCTCATGATCCGGTTGAGCAGTTCGTCGCGGTCCAGGGTGGTGGTCAGATGTGAGACGATCTCAAGCAGGGCCTGTTGGCGACGTTCGCGGCGTCTGGCCTGGGCCAGGATCTGCGCCTTCTCGATCTCGTTCGCCAGGCGCGATCCGAGCAGGTTGATCAGGGCCAGTTCTTCGCTGTCCTCGCTGAGCGTATCAGGCAGATTGAACGCATGCACACAGCCGAGGGGCCGCCCCTGACTCACCAGGGGCAAACAATACGCCGTGCGCAGCGGCAGGGCGACGGCTGCACTGGATATCCAATCCTGGTGGTCCCACAAAGCGTTGGCGACGAACAGCGCCGTTCCCTGGCGCAGCGCGGCCCCCGTAAGGCCCTGGCTGGCTGAACCGCGAGCAGCGATGAGCCGCTGCGCTCCTGGAAGCCCGATTGCTGCCTGAACCACCAGGGTCTGCGTATCCTCGTCATAGAGGGAGAGCACGCCGGCTTCGGCCTCTATGGCGGAGACCATCAGATCGAGCATCTGCCCGAACAGGTCCTCGAGTGCGGTGGTGGCTACGAGTTGATCGGCGCGCTGCATTACCTGAACGAAGCGCTGGAAGCGCGTCTCACGAAGAAACATGCTGGACCTCCAGGGACCTCGAAGCGGACGGGAGCCAGACGTGTGGCGCCACTACGAGGCTCACAGCAACGGTTGACGGGACCATATGGCAACGCATCGGACGGCCCGGGACACGCGACTACGCCGCTGGCGGATCATCGCCGTGAAACGAGGATCTCGTTACGCGGTTTTTCGCGAATGTCCGATGTCGGTCAGGTACCAGGGTCAAAATGGCGGCGCGTAGTCGGGGGAAGCAGCGCCGTCAGCAACCGGGGCCCGCTATGCGTCGTGCGCCAGGGCACGTACATAGCGCACCAGTTCCTCAGGATCGGCGGCGAGAGCGACCGGCACACCGGCGGCTTCGGCGATGCGTTGCGGGCTCCAATCGTCAATTGTGCGTTCGCCGCGGTAATCAAACATCACCCGTGGCAGCAGAGCGCGGGCGCAGCCACTCGCCTGCAGGGCGGGTACGACATCTTCGGCGGTGAGCAGACCGCTCACGGTCACGGTTGGGCCGAAAAACACGTTGGTCACCGGCACGACCCGCGCCGATAACCCCTCGATCCGGTTCAGGCGCGTGACGACGTGCTCCATCAACCCGGCGACCAGCGTGCCGCAGACAATGGCCAGACTGGTTGGCCGGGGCAGGCGTGCCGGAAGGCGGCGGCGCGTTCGGGACCAGAGGTCGAGGAAGTCGCGCACCATGCCGACGCCGTTGGAATACTGCGGCATCCCATCGTAACGATCGGCGGGAGGTACCGGGCGCCCGGCGAGGAGGTAAAACTCGTCACTCGGATAGACGAAGGTCATACCCAGTTCATCGCGGCAGCGAGCGCCAAAGGACTCAACCAGGTCAACAACCGCGGCGGCTTCGGCGGGGGGGTAACAGCGCAGGGGAACGTCGTTCGCCGCCGCGAGCCGCGAGCAGAAGCCCAGGGCAGGATCGTGCAGCGGCACGGCGCCGTCTGAGGACGTGGCCCGGATCAACGGGAGGGGCCGCTGATCGGCGCTGTGCTCCCACAATGGCTGGCGCTCCCAGTTGGCGTCGATCCACTCCGGGCTTTCATGCACCTGAATGGCGGCCTTGAGGCTGCTCGGACGCTTGCCGTCGAAGCGATACTTCGTCAGGCCCACCGGCACCACCGCGATGGACTGCACGGTTGGGTAGAGGGCAATCAGGTCGGCGATGCTCTGCCGCAGCACCTCGCCGTCATTCGCGCCGGGGCAGGCCACGATCTGGGTGTGTACCTCGATCCCCATCGCGCCCAGACGCCGGATCTGCGCGCGGACATCGGGCACGTCTCGCTTGCCGAGCATCACCGCGCGCCAGAAGGGGTCGGTCGCGTGCACACTGATGTGCAGGGGTGAGAGGCGTTGCTGTTCGATCCGCTCCCAGTCGGCCTCGCTCAGATTGGTGAAGGTTACAAAGTTGCCATAAAGGAACGAGAGCCGGTAGTCGTCGTCCTTCAGATAGAGTGTCTTGCGGAAGCCTCTGGGCATCTGGGTCAGGAAGCAGAAGGGGCACTTATTGTTGCAGGTGCGTAACCGGTCGAACAGCGGTTCGCTGAACTCGATACCCAGATCCTCGTCAGGGTCCTTTTCAACTTCGATCACCACTTCTTGATTGTCGGAATGGACGAGCAGTTCCAGGCGCTCTTCGGCGATGGCGAAGCGATAGTCTATCACATCGCGGAGACGCTGCCCGCCCACGGCAACGAGCACATCACCGGGCTTGAGGCCGATTGCGGCGGCGATGCTTCCAGGGGTGACGGCGACGATCACGCCTCCCTCGCCGGTGATTTGTTTGACGTCGGGTTGGTATTCCACGATAGATAACGCCTGCCTGGTCGATCGGCCCCTGTTTGATAGTGGTTAAGGATACCAGGGGTGGTTCGTGATGTCGGTTCGAGGCCACATTATACCACCGCCCGCTTGTCGGACCGATGAATGGCAGATGTACAATCGTTCACAAAAGGCGGGAGACTCGGGAGGACTGCATTCTCCCAGGACGACTCTGAAGGTGCGCATATGGGGAGGGCGCAGCCCTCGCAGAAAAATACCTTTACCTGGAACTGTTCACACGTCTCCTGGGAGCGAGGGCATCGTGCCCTCGAATCCTGACGAGGGCGGGACGCCCTCGCTCCCAGGTCTGCGGGGTTACCCCGACTCTGAACACGTACCTTTACCTGTCCCGGGGGCTCACAGGGTGGAGCGATAGTTGCTGAGGGACCGGGTCGCCGGAAGCTACCGATGGAGGCAAAGGTTGCGCCAATGAGTGACACAGCAAAAACGAGCGGAGCGTTGCTCGAACGTTTCGAGGCGCCGGTGCTGGGGGTGCCGATGGTTGTTCGCGCCAACAGCGTGGAAGTCGTCGCCGCCGCGGAGCGGGCCTTCGGGCGATGGCGCGGCCTGCCGGCGGCGCTGATCGAGGCCGGGCCACCGGGGCAGGTGGAGGTCATCGTGCAGGCCCTTGCTCCCGGCGAACTGGCGCTGGGTGGAAACCTGGTGACGCGCCACCACGCTGGCGCGCTGATCGCGGCAGGTGGAGGGTGCTTGCTCAGCGCGCTACCGGCCAGCGGGCAGGCGCTGGCCTTCATCGCCCCGGAGGTGGCGGCTGATGAACCACGCCTGCGCCACGAGGTACTCGAACGACTAACCCTGACCCTGGCCGGCGCCCGTGGGCGCGCGCCCCTGCGCGCCGGGGCGGTGGTGTGGCACGGGCGCGGCCTGCTCTTCATCGGGGCCGGCGAGGCGCTCGCCGTAATGCTCGCTGTGGGCTGCGCGCGCGCCGGGGCCGCCTTGCTGGCCGCCGGGGTGGTTTACCTGAGCGCGGGACGTGTACCGCTGCTCTGGGGGCATCCGGGGATGGTGCGCCTGCCCTCCGCGACCGCGCGCCTCTTCCCCGAGTTGCCGTGGCGCCCGATGAGCGGGGAAGCAACCCTGATCGAACTGGACGCGGCCGCTCTTGGCCCGGAGCGGCTGGCGACCCATGCTGCGCGGGCCACGCTCTGCCTGGTTGAACCTGGCGCCGGGCAGGCCAGCCACCTTGAGCGCCTGGCCCGCGATGAGGCGCTGGCCCTTGTGGTGCGTTTGCTCGAACTTGACCATGCCGTGGCGGCGCCGCTTGCCTCGCTCGCCAGCGAGGATGCCTATCGTATCCGCGTAGGCGCCGATGCACGAGCAGCGGTGGCGCTCATCGGTCACCTGGCAGAGCGGGAAGGTTTGGGGAAACCAGGTTTCCCCATGCCAGCGGGAGGCGCGTAGGGGCGAAAAACCTCTTGCCCCTACGCGCCCGTACCGTCCCAGAGGTAACGCTCCAGATCAACACGGTCGCTCTCGTTCACCTGGACGCCTTCGGCTTCCAGGCGCGCCCGTTGCAGCGCCGGCTCGTAGGCGTTGCTGATGAAGCCGTTGCGGTTGATGACGCGCCACCAGGGCACGTCGTCGCCACCGGAGGTGCGGAGGGCGTGAAGGGCGTAGCCCACCAGCCGGGCGTGGCCGGGATACCCCGCCAGGATGGCCACCCGGCCATAGCTGCACACCCGTCCATAGGGGATCTGCCGAACCACCGCGTAGATCGCCATGTAACTCTTCATCGAGGCAGCCTGGAGGGTTGAGGAGAGGCCGCGCCTCCCCCCAACCACCTTACGTTTCCGCCCGCGGCGGGCGCGCGCCCGGGCGCAGCCTTCCGCCCCTCCCCCGACGGATACGCAACAAGGCCGGGCAGCGACGAGGCTCAGGCCAGGCGTCCGCCGTCCACGGCGAGGGTGGCGCCGGTGACGAACGAAGCGCCATCGGAGCAGAGCCAGAGCACCGCCGAGGCCACCTCCTCAGGGGTGCCGAGGCGGCCCACCGGCTCGCTCTCGGCGAACTGCTGCAGGAGGCGCTCATCGCCACCGGTGAACACGTCGATCAAGGGGGTGTGGATGGTGCCGGGCAACACGGCATTGATGCGGATATTGTTGCGGGCGTATTCGAGGGCGGCGGCCTTTGTGAGCCCAACGATGCCGTGCTTGCTCGCCACGTAGGCCGACACGCCGCGGGAACCGGCCATGCCGGCGGTTGAGGAGGTGTTGACAATCACCCCGCCGCCCTGCCGGAGCATCTGCTGCAGTTCGTACTTCATGCACAGCCAGACGCCCTTCAGATTAATACCGATGACCCGATCCCAGGCTTCTTCGGGATAATCGGCCAGCAGGGCCTGGGGGCCGGAGATACCCGCATTGTTGTGGGCAATATCAAGCTGGCCGTACATCTCCAGGGCCGTGCCGATCATCGCCTCGACGTCGGCGCGCTGAGATACGTCGGCCCGCACGAAGATCGCATCGGTGTTCTCGGCGCGGGCCAGCGCCGCCGTCTCCTCGCCGGCCTCGACCTGAACATCGGCTACCACCACCTTTGCGCCGGCGCGAGCGAAGGCGAGGGCCGAGGCGCGCCCGATGCCCGAAGCCGCGCCGGTCACCAGGGCGACCTTACCGCGAAACTCTGGCCACATAGTATCGATCCTCCTGAGCCACAAATACACCACGAAGGCACAAGAATACGAGGATTGAGAGGGTCTGGAAGGGCAAAGTCCTCCAAAAAACGCTGTCTGGTATGGTGTGTCGTAGATAACACTTTTTTCAACAGAGCAACGCGTCCGATCCCTGCGCGTTTGTACAATCGACATGTGATTGCAGCGAGTGCGCGAGGGAACAGGTATGTTTGAGGAGCAAGAACGGCACGGGCGCCGGGAAGAGGGCAACCAGGCGGCCACCGAAGATACGGCTGCTCCCGAACCGGTGACGCGCCCGGCCGATGAGGCCCCACCAGCGACGCCTGCGACGCCTGCGACGCTGCGCCCGCCGCAACGCCCGACCGTGTGGCGCTGGCACGTGCGCCGGCGCCGACGCAGGAAGTAGCCCTCGGGCATGGTTTCGCTGCACAGCCTTCAGTGTTACCTTTCGGGGGAGGCGCGGAGGGCGCAGACCTCGGCGATCCTCTGGTTCTGCCCGCGGCGGCAGACGTGCTGGCTTCGCCGGGCCGCGCGCCCGCTGCGGGCGGAACGGGGGTCGGAGGGGGGCGTAACCTCCCTCCAACCCGAACGTACGGGTTCAGAATTGGGGTAACCCCGCAGACCTGGGAGCGAGGGCGTCCCGCCCTCGTCAGGTTTCGAGGGCACGATGCCCTCGCTCCCAGGAGAAGTGTGAACACGTACCCCGAACGCTGGAAGGGCGCACCTCTCCCCGCGCGCAATCCAGAGAGTTTCCCCACCCTCCTCAGGCGTTCGTGTGGACAGGCCCCTAGCGCACCCCCTCCAGGCGGTCCTCAAGGTCGGCGTGGAGGGTGCGCAGGCGTTCGAGGGTCTCCTCGTCGGTCTGCCAGATGCCGCGGCTGTGCGCTTCGAGCAGTCGCCCGACGGCGTTGCGGGCAGCCTCGGGGTTGGCGGCCTCCAGGCGCTGGCGCATGGCATCGTCGAGGATGAAGGTTGCCGCGGCCTGGTCATAGACCCAGTTGTCCACCGCGCTGGTGGTGGCGCTCCAGCCGAGCATGTAGGTAAAGCGGTGGGCGATCTCGGCGGCGCCGTTGTGGCCGTGCTTGAGCATGCCTTCATACCACCTGGGGTTGAGCAGACGGGTGCGGTACTCGACCCGCAGCACCTGTTCCAGGCTCTGCACGCGGGTCTCGGCGGTGAAGCTTTCGACGTAGCTGAGGGGCACGGTCCTGCCGGTGGCGCGTTCAGCGGCGGCCTTGAGGGCGCCGGAGTAGCCATAGTAGTGCTGCATATCGGTCAAGCCGTATTCGACCGAGTCGATCTCCTGGGCCACGCGACCCACCGTCTTGAGCAGCGAGCGGAGCACCTCAGGCTGCGCTGCGCCACCCTTCTCTCCGCCAAAGGCATAGGCATTGCGCTTGATGAACAGTTCCTCGAGTTCGCGGCGGTCCTCCCAGGCGCTGCCCTCGATGGCCTCGTCCACATCGGTGCCGTAGGTGCCCTCGGCCTGGGTGAAGACACGGGCCGTCGCCGCCTCCCAGGTCTTGCCTTCGGCTAGCAGCGCCTGCACGTGCTTGCGAATGAAGTTCAGTTCCTCCGGTTCTTCGGCCCGGGCGGCGTCGCAGATCAGGCGGTCAAGCAGATCGATCGTGCCGGCGAAGGTATCGCGAAAGATGCCCGAGGCGGTCATGAGCACATCAATGCGCGGGCGGCCCAGCTCCTCAAGGGGGATGAGGGCGTAGCGCCCCACCTTGCCCTGGCCGTCCTTGACCGGGCGAGCGCCGATCAGGCCGAGGACGGTGCCGATGGCTTCGCCCTTGGTCTTGATCGAGTCGAGGCCCCAGAGGACCTGGGCGATGGTCTCGGGGTAGTCGCCGTTGTGTTCGGCGCGATGGGCGGCGATGAGCGCCTCGGCGATGCGCACGCCGCGCTGGTAGGCGCTGTCGGAGGGGACGCGGAAGGGGTCAAGGCTGTGAATGTTGCGCCCGGTGGGCAGCACGGCCAGCCCGTCGCGGATGAGGTCGCCGCCGGGAGCGGCGGGGATGTAGCGCCCATCGAGGCCGCGGAGCAGGAAGTCCAGTTCCTGGGTATTATCGCGCAGGGCGGCGAGCATGGCCCGCCCCAGTTCGGTGAGCGGCACGAGGAAGATGTTCCAGGCCGCGGCCCCGGCCTCGCTGATGCCCAGGACGGCCTGCCAGGCCCGTTCGGGCGCTTCGCCGTCGAACACGGCCCGTCGCACGAACTCATTGCAGACCGTCTCGACGCGGTCGCGCAGTTGCAGCGCGGCGAGGTCGCCCCGGCGCGCCCGGGCCAGCAGGGCGGTGTAGCCGTCCTGGGCCTGCCCTTCGCCCGCGGCGCGCCCGGTCACGGCGCTCATCGCCAGGTCGCCCAGGCCGGGGTTGCCATCGCGGGGGATCTTGAGCGCCTCGACCACCAGGGTCAGTTGCTCCTCGGCGGGCGGGGCGCTGCCCAGGACGTGGAGACGATCGGTGATGAGGGTGGCCTCCAGATCGCGCAGGTAGGCATAGACCCGCGAGGCGAAATCGGCGAATGGCTCGTCGGTGTAGCGCGCCAGTTCCGCATCGAGGTTAAGGAGTTCGATCTTTTGCACGATGGCCGCCTCGAGATCCTCAACCGGGCGTTCGCGGTACTCTTCGAGGATGTCCTTGAGGGCCTGCAGTTCCTTGTACAGCCCGGCGCGGCCGTAGGGCGGAATGGCGTGGCCGACGATGACCGAGAAACCGCGGCGCTTGGCAATGTTGGCCTCGGCCGGGTTGTTGATCGGATAGATGTAGAAGTTAGGCACGGCGCCCAGGAGCACATCGGGCCAGCAGCGCTCGGTGACGCCGAGTTGCACCCCGGGCATCCACTCCGCCGTGCCGTGCATACCCACGTGGACGATGGCGTGGGCGCCGAACTGCTCGGTCAGGTACTTGTAGAACAGGGCGTACTGATGGTGCGGCGTATTCTCGCGGTCGAAGAGCAGGCGCATGGGGTCGCCGGGCATGCCGATCATCGGCTGGACGCCGATGTAGATATTGCCGAGGGTCATCCCGCCCAGGCGCACGGCATCGCGCCCGGCGGGGGCAATATCGCCGGGGAAGGGCCCCCAGCGGTCGTTGATGCGCTCCTGATCCGTGGGGCGCAGCCAGGCGTGGAAGTGCTCGCGGCTGGCCGTGGGGCGCGACACCGGGGGGTGACCGGGGGGCAATTCAGGCAGGTCGGCGCGGATGGAAGCCTCAAGGCAGCGGGCCAGCTGGGCCGGGTCGCGCGGGTACTCGCCAACGCTGTAGCCGGCGGCCTTGAGCCGGTCGAGGAGGGCGATGAGCGTGGCGGGCACATCGAGCAGCGCCGCGGTGGCGGTATTGCCCTGGCCGGGGGGATAGTTATACACCACCAGGGCCAGTTTCTTTTCGCGATTGGGCGTATGGCGCAGGCGCACGAACCCGCGGGCAAGGGTGGCCAGCCGTTCGAGGCGGTCGGGCACGGTGCCGATCTCGTTGCCGCGCATACCGCCAAGGACCACGGGCGCCACGGCGCCATCCATCTCGGGCAGTGAGTAGAGGATGGCAGCCTGGATAGGGCCAACGCCGTGTTGGCGCCAGTGGTCCTCATCTTGCACAAAGAGCGGCGAGGCCACGATGTAGGGAACGTCGAGCTTGCCGAGCAGTTCGCGGGCCACGGCGACGGTCAGGCCGGCCTTGGAAGACCCGGCCGGCCCGCCCACCAGCGGAAAGCCCATGGTGTTGATCACCAGGTCCACATTGAGCCTGGTGAGCCACTCGCGCACCACGATATGGCTCTCGATGCCCTGGACGAAGATCGGCAGCACGCGCAGACCGGCGGCCTCGAGCGCGCGCACCAGGTCGGCGTGGTAATGGGTGCCGCCGAGGATATGGGCGCGGAAGGAGAGGACGGCGACGGTGCCCGGGGGCGTCGCTGGAACGCGAGCGCCCCTGGTGCGGGCGCGATCCTTCTCCCAGCGCAGATACTCCTCAGGCTTGCCGAAGAAGCGTGGCGCGTCAGGATGGGCAAAACCCATCCCCGGCAGTTCCATGGCGGGGGCCACGTGGAGCTTCGTAAGCCCGCAGTACTCGCGCAGAATCAACCGGAACATATTCGCCGTATTGGCGACATTGCGGTTGTTCCAGTAGGTGGTAACGTTGGTCCAGTTGCGGAAGTCGTTCAGGCGCTTGCCGGGCAGGAAATTGACCAGCTTCGAGGTGATCTTCTGGAGCTTGACATAACCATAGAAGGCGTCTTCTTCGCGATTGCCGACGAGGAGGCGGGCGACGTTCTGCACCGGTTTGGGCATGCCGCCGCCTTTGCCGCGCATGGCGTAGTTGCCCACTTTGGTCAGGCGCATCACTTCGGGGAGGCCCTCGAAGCAGAATACCACGGGCGGGTCAAGGCGCTCAACGGTGGGCACGAGCCACTCGGCGGTTTCGGGGAGGGTGATGATCGAGGTTATCAGACAGGCGCAGCGCGCAAGGGCGGCTTCGACCTCGTCCGGGCGACGTTGCACATCGCTATCCTCGAACACGTGCACCTTAAACTCCGGCACCTCGCTACGCACCTCAGCCTCGGCCTGTCGGAACAGATCGTGGCTGTAGCGTTGAAGACCCAGGATCAGCACAAACTCGATCGGGCGCGCCATTGCAGTCCTCCTCAATGTCAGCTTCTCTTATTATGCTTTATGTCGGGAATTATTCAACTTTTGCAATTAGGGAAAAAAGGCTGTGCAATGCGTAATTCGATTGCGTGTAATCGCGTGGTTACAGGCGTCAACTATTATTGCGTCAGCCGCTTGCACATGGACGGGGGAAGAGAAAGCAGCAGCCTATGTCCAACGTTCCCACCTCACTCGAGACGCTCAGCGTGGAAAACAATGCACTGCGGGCCGAACTGGCGCGTTACCGGGCGATTTTTGAACATCTCAGCCTGGGGATGCATGTCTACCGGCTGGAAGATCGTGACGACGATCGAACGCTGCGCATGGTGGCGGCAAACCCGATGGTTGAGGAGATGACCGGGGTGAAACCGGCGGACGTTGTCGGCAGAACCCTCGATGAGAACTTCCCCGGGCTGCGCGAACAGGGTATGCCCCGGTCCTACGCTGAAGTTGTGCGCACGGGGCAGCCGCTCACCTTCGAAGTGACCTACGGCGATGAGCGGGTGATCACCGGCGCCTTTGCGGTGCGCGCCGTTCCATTGCCGAACGATGAACTGGCAGTGATGTTCGAAAACATTACGGCGCGCAAACAGGTAGAACAGGAGTTGCGACGGCTGAATGCCGAACTGGAGCAGCGGGTGGCCGAGCGCACCGCCGCTCTGGAACGCAGCGAGCGGTTTCTCCACCATGTGCTCGATGCCTCGCCGGCGGCGATCTACATCAAAGATCTCGAAGGGCGGTTCATATTTTGCTCAACCGCAACGCCGCCGCGGTGGTTGGCCGGGCGCCGGACGACCTGGTCGGGCATGCCGACAGCGAGTTTTTCGCCGAAGCGCATGTCGCCCGGTGGCGGGCCGCCGAGCGGAAAGCCGCGCGGACGGGCCAGGTCGTGGTCCAGGAAGAAACGGCCCCGATGCCCGATGGCGTACACACCTTTCTTTCCATTCGCGCGCCGATGTACGACGAGCACGGCAAGGTCTTCGCAATCAGCGGGTTCTCGACCGATATTACCGACCGGGTCCGGGTCGAAGAGCAACTGCGCCAGGCCCGCGAGCGGCTCCAGCTAATCATTGACAGCCTGCCCGGGGCGGTCTTCTGGAAGGACCGCAACTCGATCTACCAGGGTTGCAACAGGACCTTCGCCCGCTTTGCCGGATTAGCGTCACCCGCCGAGATTGTGGGCAAGAGCGATTACGATCTGCCCTGGACCAGAGAGGAATCTGACTCCTACCGCGCCTTCGACCGGCAGGTGATGGAGTCGGGCGAAGCGGCGCTGCACATCATCGAAACCCAGACCCAGGCCGACGGCCGGGTGGCGTGGGCCAGCACGAACAAGATCCCCCTGCGCGATCGCCGTGGCAAGGTTATCGGGATTCTCGGCACCTATGAGGACATTACCGATCTGAAGCGCGCCGAAGAGGCGTTGCGGGAAAGCCAGCAGTTGCTCCAGACGCTGTTCGCGCATCTGCCGGTGGCGGTGCTGTTGAAGGCGGCCGCCGATGGGCGCTTCGTCCTCTGGAACGCGGCCAGCGAACAGCTCTTCGGGTTGCGCGCGGAGGAGGTGATCGGCAAGACCGACTACGACTTCTTCCCGCAGGAACAGGCCGATAGCTTTCGAGCCAAGGATCGCGAGGTGCTCGCGCGTGGGCTCACCGAGATGATCCCCGAAGAGCCGGTAGACAGCCCGACTCTCGGCCGACGCATCGTGCGAACGACCAGGATCCCGCTCTACGACGAGCATGGAAAGCCAACCCACCTGCTGGTGATCTGCGACGATCTGACTGAGCGACGACGGGCCGAGCAGGAGCGCCTGGTCCTCCAGGAACAGATCATCGAGGCCCAGCAGCGCGCGCTGCGCGAGTTGTCCACGCCGCTGCTGCCACTCTCAAAGCGGGTGGTGCTGTTGCCGATCATCGGTTCAGTGGATACGGAGCGAGCGCTTCAGTTGATCGAGACGTTGCTCCAGGGCGTCGCCGAGCATCGCGCCGACATCGCGCTGATCGACATCACCGGCGTGCAGGTGGTGGACACCCAGGTGGCGAACACACTGATCCAGGCAGCCCGGGCGGCGCGTCTGCTCGGCGCGCGGGTGGTGCTTACGGGGATACGTCCCGAAGTCGCGCGGACCCTGGTGCATCTGGGGGTGGATCTGGGGGGCATCCTGACGCGGGGCACGCTCCAGGATGGGATTGCCTACGCCTTCGGTCAGGCGGGCGGGTGGTGAGCGGAGCCTCTCAGGTGTAGGGTTTTTCGAGCGAGAAGGGGTTTTCGGCATTCCAATGCGCCTGCAGTCCTCATCCCCCCCTGCCCCCCTCTCCCTGTCTCTTATACACATCT
>JAOACN010000308.1 GCA_026417815.1 Chloroflexaceae bacterium
AGATGTGTATAAGAGACAGGCTCTCAGGTGTAGGGTTTGTCGAGCGAGAAGGGGTTTTCGGCATTCCAATGCGCTTCCGATCCTCACCCCCCTGCCCCCTTCTCCACCATAGGTGGAGGGGGGGCCCCCCCCCTCCCAATGCCCCAGATCGCGAATGTGACGCGAGGATGTGCCGGAAAACCCTACACCTGAGAACTCCCCAACCCTCCCCCAGCGGGAGGAGGGCGTCTGGCTCCTCCCGCCGACGGGGGGCTGGGAGTGGGCAGAAAGGCAAGGAAACTTCGTTCACGGACTGTAGAAAATCCGAAACCCAAAATCGGATCAGGCGTGCATCTCCCTCCCGGTAGCGACGATATCTGCCAGCACGGCGGCGGCGGTTACGGCGATGCCGGCGCCAGGCCCGCGAATGATCAGCGGACGTTCGGCGTAGCGCGCGGTAGTGAAGCTAAAGAGATTGTCGGGTCCACGCAGGTCGGCGAGGGGATGGCCGGCAGGCACAACCTGGAAGCCCACACTGGCGCCTTCCGGGGTGACGGTGGCGACATAGCGCAAGGCGCCGCCAGCGGCGCGCGCCGCGGCGACCCGTTCGGCCATGGGCGCGTCGAGTTCTTCCAGGCGGGCCATGAACTCATCGAGTTCGAGCTGGGCAACCTCGGGCGGGTACCACGGCTCTGGAGGGATCTGCTCGATGGTCCAGGGCTGGCCGCAGGTGCGTCCCAGAATGAGGGCCTTGCGGGCCACGTCCAGGCCGCTCAGGTCGTCGCGGGGGTCGGGTTCAGTATAGCCCAGGGCGTGGGCCTCGCGCAGGGCGACCGAGAGGGGCTTGCCGGCTTCCAGTTCGGTGCAGAGGTAGCCCAGGGTGCCGCTCATCACGGCCTCGATGCGCAGCACCTCGTCACCGCTGTCGAGCAGGCCCTGAAGGGCGCCGATGATGGGCAACCCGGCGCCAACGGTGGCCTCGTAGCGCGTTGCGCCGTTCTCGGTCAGGGTCAGGAAATCGTGATAGGCCGCGCAGAGGGGCTGTTTGTTGGCGGTGACCACGCGGTGGCCAAAGCGCACCGCGTCGGCCAGGATCACCGTTGTGCCGGCATAGGCCGAGACGTCCACGGCGATGCCCGGGGCGGTGATGGGCAGCACCCCCAGGCTGCCGCGCCGGGGCGCGCCCTGGTCGGCCAGGGTGCGCCCGGCGGCTTTGGCCTCCAGGATCTCCAGCACCGTCTCTCCGGGCATCGGCGTGCCGGAGAAGAACATGCCGGTGCTGTCGGCAATCGCCAGGTAGTCAATCGAAAAGCCGTAGCGCCGGATGATGGCATCGTGCTGGGCCAGGACTTGCCGCGCCAGTTCGCGGCCCACGCTGCCAAGGCCAATCTGGACAATCTGAATGCGTTTCATAGCTCCCCGGTGGTATGCTGCGGCACGGTCGCCGCGGGCTCATCCTGCCCCTCCGAAGGTGCGTTCCATCAGTTTCCGCATACGTACGGTGGGGTTGGTTGGCTCGTAGTGGACATCCTCCCACCGCAGGGCCTGGCCGGCGGGGATGGGGTGACGCAGGGTGACGTCATGGGCCAGGCCGATGGGTAGCAGGCCGCGCTCCAGGGAGGTCGCCGCGGGCAGCAACTTACCATAGACCGTGTACCCCCCCTCGCCGTCGAGACGCTCGCCGGCCGCCAGGTCGCGTTTGGCGACCGCCGCGACGTCGCCGCGGAACGCGGTGGGGCGACCGGTGGCCTCGCCGCGCAGGCCCACCCGTAACACGCTCACCGCCAGTTCCAGACCGATCAGGTGGTAGGGCCGGTAGAGCGCGGTGTAGCGCCCGCTGGCGTCGGTGATCAGGCCGTATTCGGCGAAGCATTGCTTGATATGATCATCGGGTGCGACAATGGTGACGAACACCCCCCAGCGCAGATCGCGGCAGACCGGGCGGCCATCGCGCTCCAGGCTGCTGACAACCTCGACGGTGCCGGCGTGGGCCAGCCGCCCGCCGTCCGCCTCGGGGCGACAGATGTGGGGCAGATCGTCCACGCCGCAGGGCGGGAAGCGCAGCCCATCGGGCTGGGGGGTAAGTCCGCAGGCATTAGCGACGGCGGCCATCTCGATCGCCGATTTGGTGCCATCGAGGAACGAGTTGAACATGCGGGGGTTAAAGCCGCCCCGGGATACCTGCTCGGGCGTCAGGCCGTAGTGCTCCCAGACTGTTTCGGGTGTTGAGTAGTGGTAGGCCGGCAGGTAGCGGGTGCCCTTGCCGGCGCAGATCACCTCGAAGCCAGAGACGCGGGCCCATTCGACCAGTTCGGCGATCAGGGCGGGCTGATCGCCATAGGCCAGGGAGTAGATCACGCCGGCCTCGGCGGCGCGGCGGGCCAGGATGGGGCCAGCGAGGGCATCGGCTTCGACGTTGACCATCACGATGTGGCGATGGTAGTCAATCGCCAGGAGACAGTGGGCAATGCCCGCGGCGGGCACGCCGGTGGCCTCAACAATCACATCCAGGCCCGCGGCGGCGATGAGCGCCGCCGCGTCATCGCCCACGTGGGTATCGCCGGTGGCCAATGCCTCGGC
>JAOACN010000401.1 GCA_026417815.1 Chloroflexaceae bacterium
TCGCCCTCGAAGCCACAACGAGGGCTGGAAGCCCTCGCTCCCAGGAGAAGTGTGAACAGTTGCGAGGCGAGAGGGATCGTGTTCATGGGTACCCGGCCCGCACGTACCGCGGAGGGCGCGGAGGAGGGCCGGGGGGAAAACTAGCTTGCCCCTGCGCCTCCAACTGGCGCTGGCGCCGACCAGGCAGAGCCGATGCGCCATCCACCTCCGGCGGTGAGGGGGCGGAACGGCAACGCCGCCTCATACCCCGCCGCGAGAAGTGGACGTTGCACAAACTCCATGGCAAGGTACTTCACTGGTTTGCACAACGTAGTATAATAAGGTTCACATTTTTTGTACTCTCAGCGAGTTGCTGGTCAATGGCGAGGAACTGTCGCGATGAAACGGTGTCCTTCTCCTTGCCCGGTTGTCACAGCCAACCGGACCGACCTGGCGGCGCTGCGGGCGCATTTGCTCGAGGGCTTCGAATGCCTCGACGCCTGGCTGGCGCTGAGCGAGTTAGTCACCGATGTGCGCCAGCGCCGTGACTGTCTGGAACGTGCGGCAGTGCTGGCGCCAGAAAATGAGGACCTTCAAATCGCCTACCTTGAAGCCGTGCTCGTGGTCGAACCCGACAATCGAGCAGCATTGAACCGGCTCAATGAAATTCGCACCCTGCGTCTGCTCGCCGATGTCAAGACCTCGCATTTTCACGAACAGCCCCGCGCCCGGCTACTGGGAGACATTCTCGTTTCGATGGGCGCGATTTCGGCATCGGAACTGCGTGAGGTGCTCAAGGCGCAACAGACCGGCACCCCGATCACCACGGACCGGAGGCTCGGGCAACTCCTGCTGCGCCGGGGATTGATCACGCCAGGCAAACTCGCCCACGCGCTGATCATTCAGCAGCAGGAACGCAGCCGGCTCCGTATCGCTCCACAGGTGCTCGGCGAGTATCTGGTGGAACAGAACTACATCACGCCACAGCAGCTTGAACTGGCCCTGGCCGAACAACTCCGCCTCGACCAGAAGAACCAGCGCCTCAGTCTGGGGCAGATCCTGGTGCGTCTGAACATGGTCAGCGAGAAGCTTATCGAGCGCGTTGCCAGGGAGCACGAGCAGGCCTTCTGGGCGAAGTACGGCTATTAGTCTCCGTTTGATATGCAAATGGGGAACCAGGGCTTCCCCACCCCCCTGGCTGACGGGGCGCAAAACCTTTCGCCCCGGAGGACCGCGGCCACCCCAACGCCTGTTGCAGGAGCATGGGGAAGCCGGGTTTCCCCATGCCTCTCCTCGATTCCCGGAAAGCCATGTAGTCGGCGGTACTGCCGCCATGGTATAATTGGCGCGTGTGAACGTGCCCCTTGCTCTCCCGTCAGCCTCGAGGTAGCGCCATGCCGATGTACGAGTACCGGTGTCTCGACTGTGAAAGCCGCTTTGACCGCCTGCGCCGTATGGATCAGGACGACTCCGATGTAACCTGCCCTGATTGCCAGAGCGCCCACATCCAACGACGCCTGTCGCTCTTCGCGACAGCGGCACGGGGCAGCGCGGCGTTCAGCGAGGCGCCAGCACCCTCGGCAGGCGGCGGCTGCTGCGGCGGAGGGTGCTGCAGCGCGCGAACGGCGTAGCACTCGCCGGTTGGCAAACTGATCCAGGCGCCCGCGACGTAGCTGGCGAACCTTACAAGCGGAAGGCTCTATGATCGCCTATAACTCCACTGCCGCCGGCAATGGCGCCGCCGGCACGGCCAATGGGGGCCATGTGACAGGAGATCCGCGCCCTTCGGCAAGTGTGCCCGCTTACCGCGCTCAACTGGCCGGTGGCGGCGAGCAACACCTGGTTCACTATCTCGTTACGACCCTCGGCGACCATTTCCCCCCGGCCCTCCTGATCAACTACTACGTCTCGCTCAAGACCAACCCCTTCGTTGTGCTCACCGGGCGCGAAGGCGCCGGCAGGGCCGCCCTTGCCTCCGCCTTCGCCGCGGCGCTGGTCGGGCATGAAAGTGGGCAGGTCATTACGATCGGCTCGGATCGCTGGGCGCGACGGTACAGCCAGAGCAGTTATTACCGTGGCATTCACGAGCGTTTTGGCGTCAGTCAGTACCTTGAGACGCTCCACGAGGCAGCCGCCCCCGAGAATAGCGGCAAGGTCTATCTGGTGCTCTTGAAGGGGTTGACTGCCGAGGAACTCGACCTCTACCTCAACCGGCTGGTGCGCCCCGGGCGCCACGGAGAACGCTACCTTGCGCTCCCTGGTCTGCCCGCGACAGAACAGCCACTGGCGCCGCCGAATTGTTTCATTACCGCGACGATGCACGTTCCGCGGGGCGCTCCTCCCCTCGAACTGGAAGTGCTCCAGCACGCCGGCCAGATCGAGTTCGGTCCCGACCTGCGACGCGCGCCCGCGCTCCCCGCGCTCCCCTTGCCGCCCGTGGGGCTGCAACGGGTCATGCTGCGCGCGGTTTGCCGCGACCTGCGTCAGGCCCGCGCGCGACTCGCCGCCGTGCTTGGCCCCGCCTGGCTGCGCCGGCTCGGCCCCTCAGCCGAGGTGGTGCGTCTCCTGGTTGAAGGGGGCGCCAGCATTCCCCGCCACGTCAACGATATCGTGCTTCCCTACGTCGCCAATAGCTTCGATGAAGAAGGTCGCGGCCTGTTTGACCCGTTCGATGCCTGGCACAATGCGCGCCAGGCCTACGACGCTCAGATCGTCCAGCGCCTGCTCTGGCGCGTAAGCTGGCAGCAGCGCGCGCTGCACCATCGCCTCGCCGAGATTCTGCGCCGCTAAGGCGCGGCCCGTCGCGTACCCGTTGGGAGGGAGCGCGGAGGGCTGCGCCTCCCCCCAACCCTCCAGAAGGCAACTCAAGTGTGACCCGGGTCCAGGGCCGCTACAAAGCCTGTCTCCTACGACGGGGTGTAGGGCGGCGTAGCCGCCCCGGGGATTATGTTTCGGACTCGCCTCCAAAGACTTTGCATTCGCCCTGGACTCGGGTCTAGTACGTGTTCAGCGTTGGGGTAACCCCGCAGACCTGGGAGCGAGGGCGTCCCACCCTCGTCAGGATTCGAGGGCAAGATGCCCTCGCTCCCAGGAGAAGGGTGAACAGTTACCGGGTCTAACGGATTTGCATTCCCCTAAGACGTATGGTATACTCACAGAGGCGCAGAGGTCGTGGCCCCATCGTCTAGCGGCCTAGGACGCCACCCTCTCAAGGTGGAGATCGCGGGTTCGAATCCCGCTGGGGTCACCAGAGGGACCCGTGGTGTAGCGGTTAACATGCAGCCCTGTCAAGGCTGAGATCGCGGGTTCGAATCCCGTCGGGTCCGCCACACGCAAGAAGCTCACGATACTCGTGAGCTTCTTGGTTTTTGTTAACTCTACTTTGTCACTTTGCCGCTGGGAGGGTTGCCGGGGCCTGCGGCCCCCTCCGAACCTCCTCGCAGCGGAAGCGGCGGCAAGTGACAAAGTAGAGTTAAGTGTATGGGGGAACCGCGAGGCAGCCTGGTTGCCTCACGCTGAGAGCAACACGATCGGCACCACCATCAGCGCGCCCAACAGGAGTATCAGACCTAGCAACTTCAACTGCTCAACCGTGCGCCGGGCGGCAAGTTGCTCGCGCGCGGCAGGTGAGTAGGGCACATTCGGCAGCTCGCCGAGCAACACCTGCCCCAGCGCGCCCGGGGCGGTGAACAGGGTCCTGAGCACGGTCTCGAGCAACTGGCGCGTGGTGATAAGTGGCGGCGCCCAGTAGGCCTCGTCGGGACTGACCGGCACCCCGGTGAGCGCGCAGCGAAGCTCACCGTCAACTACCGCGGGCCGGGACTGGCTCGTGGCCACATCTGGCGGATTACTCAGTTCTACGGGCATGGTCCGGTTCCTCCTTGGGTCTCCAACTGAGGTAAAAATAGGCGGGTAGGCCGCAGCGCGCTGCGGCCGTACGGGGGCCGGTTTTCATCGCGGCGTTGTGCGCCATGCGTATGACCGTCTGATGAAAAAACATGCCGTGGTATGGAAGAGTTGCGCCCTTCCAGGACGCTCCTTACGAGTGTCCGGCGTAAACATAGGCGGTTGGAGGGAGGGGGGAAACCAGGTTTCCCCACCTGCCCCCAGAGGAAGGGGACAGCGCGACCTTCCGGCTGCGCACGGGGGCAACCCCGTTTCCCATGCTCCTACCCGCCGGGCGGGCGCAGCCCTCCCAGCCAGACCGTCGTCAGGTAACGCGGCGCACGAAGCGCTCGATACGCTCGAGCGCCACTTCAATTTTGTCGAGCGCCGTCGCGTAGCAGATCCGCACATAACCGGCGCCGCTGGGGCCAAAGGCGTCGCCGGGGATCACCGCGACCCGCTCTTCGGTCAGGAGGCGCTCACAAAACTCCTCGCTGCTCATCCCCAGATGCCCGATGTAGGGAAAGGCGTAGAAGGCGCCCTGCGGCTCAAAGGTAGGCAGGCCGATCCGTCTCAGCCCGCTGACAATGACCTGGCGCCGCCGGTCGTACTCGTCGCGCATGGCGCGCACGCTCTCTTCGCCGAAGCGCAGGGCCGCCAGCCCCGCATACTGGCTCATGGTTGGCGCGGACATGATCGCGTACTGGTGCACCTTGCGGGCCGCGGCGGTGATCTCGGCGGGAGCGGCCAGCCAGCCGAGCCGCCAGCCGGTCATCGCATAAGCCTTGGAAAACCCGCCGATCAGGATGGTGCGCTCGCGCATACCGGGGAGCGCGGCGAAACACGTGTGCTCAACGCCATAGACCAGACGATCGTAGATCTCGTCAGAGATGACCAGCAGATCGTGCCGTTCGGCCACGGCAGCGACCTCGAGCATACGCTCCCGCGAAAGCACCGCGCCGGTCGGGTTATTGGGATAACCGATCAGGATGGCCTTCGTGCGCGGGGTGATCGCCCTCTCCAGGGCCGCGCCGCTGACCTGGAAGCCTTCCTCCACACAGGTGGGGACGTACACCGGCTTCGCGTCGGCAAAGAGCACGGCGGCCGGGTAGGCGACGAAGCAGGGTTCCGGCACGAGCACTTCGTCATCGGGATCGAGCACCGCAAGGCCGGCAATCAGCATGGCCTCGCTGGCGCCCACGGTCATCAGCAGTTCGTCCTCGGGGTTGTAGTCGGCGCCGTAGAGCCGGTTGAGATGGGCGGCCAGGGTGACGCGCAACTCCAGCAGACCCGAGTTCGAGGTGTAGGCGGTAGTCTGGTCGATCGAGCGCTGGCCCGCCGCGCGAATCTCGGCAGGGGTCATCACGTCGGGCTCACCGACCCCCAGCGAGATCACGTCAGGCATACTGGCGGCGATATCGAAGAAGCGGCGAATGCCCGAGGGCGGTACCGCGCGAACACGACGTGCGATGCGTTGGGACCCCATAGCTTGCTCCTGTCGAGCGCGCCGCAACGACCGGTGGCGCGCGCTATCATACCACGCCACTGCAACCAGCGTGACGCCGCGCGGCGTGGACCCAACGCCAGCATACCACTCTCGCACACCATGAGCCATGGACATTCGTGGTAACATCGAGGAAGAGCGCGGGGAAACCTGGTCTCCTCTGCGCCACGC
>JAOACN010000443.1 GCA_026417815.1 Chloroflexaceae bacterium
AGAGACAGGGCCAAGCGCGCCGACCTGTTCGCCGCTGGCCCCGCCTTGCGCTGCCTGCACATCGCCGGCCATGCCGTCTATCGGGCCAGCGATCCGCTGGGTTCCTACCTCTGCCTGGGAGCGGATGACAACCTCGACGCCCGGGCGCTGATGGGCGGGTTGCAGTTGCGCGACACGCTCGTGACGCTGAACGCCTGCACCTCGGGTCTGAGCCAGGTTGCCTCTGGCGACGAGTTGCTCGGGTTGCCGCGGGCCTTCCTCTACGCCGGCGCGGCGACAATTGTCTGCGCGCTCCACGAGATTGACGATATTGCCGCCTACGTTCTTATGGTATTGTTTTACGCGAATCTTGCAGCGGGAGCAGCGCCCGCCGAAGCGATCCACCAGGCGCAACTCACGCTCCGCGATTCGGATCGGGACGCGGTAGTGGAGCTGTTGAGGCGTTCTGGAGCGGCAACGCCACAGGCTCTCGCGGCCCTGGAGGGCCACGACCAGCGTCCCTTCGCCCATCCGCGGTTCTGGGCGGCGTTTATGTTGATCGGAAAACCCTAGAGCATTGACCGGAACGATTGATCCATCGAGGACACTGAGCTATGTGGCTTGCTGCGCTCGCGCAAACATTCTTGCAGGTCAATCTTTTCGAGAAACGCCATAGGGGATTGTGGGTTGAGACGGGTGGTTCGTCGGGTTGGCGCTGCTTTAGCGCAGGCTAGAAGCAGTGAGTGAAACGGGATAGGCACCATGCAGACCACCAGACTGGGCCGGAGCGGCCTGGAAGTGACCCGCCTGTGTCTGGGCGGCAATGTCTTCGGCTGGACCTGTGACGAGGCGACCTCCCAGCGGGTGCTGGATGCCTACGTGGATGCGGGGGGCAACTTCATTGATACGGCGGATGTTTACTCGCGCTGGGCCACGGGCCACACCGGCGGCGAGTCGGAGGCGACACTGGGCCGCTGGATGCAGGCCCGCGGCAACCGGTCGCGGCTGATCATCGCCACCAAAGTGGGCTCGGCGATGGGTGAGGGGCCAAACATGGGCGGTCTCTCGCGCCAGCACATGCTGCGCGCGGTTGACGAGTCGTTGCGCCGCCTGCGAACCGACTACATTGATCTGTACCAGGCGCACTTCGATGACGAACGCATCCCGCTGGAAGAGACCCTGCGGGCCTTCGATGACCTGGTGCGGCAGGGCAAGGTCCGCTACATCGGCGCCTCGAACTACCACGCCTGGCGGCTGGTGCAGGCCCTGTGGGTCAGTGACCGCCACGGCTACGCGGCGTACATCTCGCTACAGCCGAAGTATAACCTGGTGGACCGCGACGAGTTCGAAGGCGATCTTGAGGCAGCCTGTCGCGCCTTTGGCCTGGGGGTCATTCCCTACGCGCCGCTTGGCGGCGGCTTCCTCACCGGCAAGTACCGCCGCGAGGGCCCCCTGCCGGCCACGGAGCGCGCCCCGAAGGTGCAACAGCGTTACATGCACGCCCGTGGGTGGGCGGTGCTGGAAACGGTGCAGCAGGTGGCGGAGGCGCGAGGGGCCACGCCGGCGCAGGTGGCCCTTGCCTGGCACCTGGCCCGCCCGAGCATCACGGCGCCAATTGTCAGCGCCACGAGTGTGGAGCAACTCAACGAACTGCTCGGGGCGCTGGATCTCCAGTTGAGCGCGGAGGAGTTGGGGCGTCTGATGACGTACCCGCGGGAAGGGTGAGAAACTGGCTTTCCCATACCCCTTCAATCTCGCCGTCGGGTCAGTTGATACCGTTTGTCGTTTCTGTTATAGTATTACAATGAGGTTCAATATTGGCGGAGGTTGCGGGGGCCTGCGGCCCCCGTAAGATCTCCTATCCGGTACGGAGCGGCGAAGCCCCGCCGTACCGGATAGGAAGTTTCGCAGGGGCGAAGCCTCTCCGATCCTCGCCTGCAGGGAGAGACAAAAAGGAATCTCTACCGGAACCGGCTGGCTGGCAAACCGCGTGGATTGCCGGTGGCCCAAGGTGAAAGGGACGTGACCATGACGACCTCAAAGCCCAGTGTGACCGGCACGACGCCCGATATCGGTCTGAGCGCAGCCAACGTGCAGGGAGTGGTGGCGCTGCTGAGCCGCCTGCTTGCCGACGAGCACGTGCTCTACATGCGGCTGCGCAACTACCACTGGAACGTTGTGGGAATGGCCTTTGGCCCGCTGCATGCGTTGTTCCAGGAACAGTACCAGGCGCTGGAGGGTGAGATTGACGAAATTGCCGAGCGCATTCGCTCGCTCGGCGCCTCCGCTCCAGGCACCATGACCGAGTTCCTGCAACTCACCACCCTTTCGGAGCGCCCTGGCGAGTATCCGGATGATCGCACCATGGTGGCCAACCTGGTCGCCGATCACGAGGCGATTATCCGCCATCTCCGCCGCGACGTGCGCGCGACCGATGAGCAGTACGACGATATGGGCACCAGCGATTTTCTGACCGGGCTGATGGAGAAGCACGAGAAGATGGCCTGGATGCTGCGGGCGCACATCGAGCAGCGCGGGTAGCGCCTGAACGACCTTGTGTCTCAGGGGTGCGGGGGCCGCAGGCCCCCGCACCTTCTTTTGTGGGAACGGCGCGGCTTCGTCGCGCCATGCCCACAAAAGGATATTCGGAGGGTTCTGGCCCCTCCGAATATCCTGTCGGGCAGCGGGGGCGATCAATTCTTCCACTGGCGCTCGGGCGGCGGCGCGGCCAGGCGGCGGTAGCCCACACCGAAGGGCAGCCGTTGCTGACGACAGAGGGGGGCGCAGAGTTCCTGCGCCGCGGTTTCCACCAGGCGCGCCAGGACGCGCAGTTCATCGCGGCTGAGCAGGATGCCGCCGTTGTGCAGCCAGAGCTGAATGGCGCCGTCTCCCCCCCGCGTCAGGCGATAGTAGCCCCGGCGCAAGAAGGGCGGTTCCTCCTCCTCGCACCATTCGTCAAGCGCCGCCGCGAGATGCGGCAGGTCGTAGATCGGCAGGCGAAACGTCGCGGCGTCCCACACCAGGCGCAGATCGCCGTCGGGCGCAACGCCGATCAGGCGCCCGGGGGCGGCAATCGCGACGGTGGCAAGATGAGCATCCATCGGGTCTCCAGTCACAACAGGGCGAACAGGCTCAGTGTATGGCGTCGGAGCCATTATTTGTGTTAACAGGCACTGGCAACAGCTTGCGCCTTCATAACCGTTCGGCGAGAGCTGCGGGGGCCCGTGGCCCCCGCAAGATTTGTGCGGCTTCGCCACGCCGCACCGGAACGGGGCTGTTAAGGCCTATCCGAATAACTCCTCCAGGAGGGTGGGGAAACCGGGTTTCCCCATGCCCCTCCCTGAGGGGAGAGATGGTTTGGAAGTGCTTTGCGCTCTAATTAGCAGACCCTAAATCCTTCTTGTAGGATACATGATTCGCTGGCGGCGTCTAGTTGTGATTTTTGGAACTACTAAAGCTCCAGACGCAACCAGGCCACCTGGTATGGCGCCAGTTCGATCACATCCGTGCCGGCTGCGTAGCGCGCCCCGCCGATGAGGTCGCGCGCGCCCCCCACGCCGGGCGCCGGTACGCGCTGGCGCGCGCTGGAGACGTTGTGCAGGCACAGGACTGCCGCGTCGCCCTCGGGGGTGCGGCGCTCCAGCGCAAGGACCGCCGGGTGTACTTCGAGCACCCGCTGGGGGCCGTTGGGGTGAAAGGCCCGCTCGCTCCGCCGCGCGCGGATCAGCGCGGCCATGCGTTGCAGCACCGTCCCCTCGCGGCGCCGGGGGTCGGCCAGGCGCGCCTCCAGCTCGGCCCGCGTCCACTTCTCGCGATTAAGCGTGCGGAAGCGCCCGGTCGTTTCCAGCCCCTGCTGGTAGTTGGGCGAACCTACCAGACTATGCACATAGACCCCCGGCACGCCTTGCAGGGCCAGCATGATCGCCTGTGAGGCAATGAAGCGCCCGATCGCCAGGTCCGGCGCCTCGCCGCTGGAAGGGTCGGAGAGGGCGTCGAACCAGGTGCAGTTCAACTCGTAGGGACTTTGCGAGCCGTCGGGGTTGGTCTTGTAGGAGACGCGCCCCCCGTGCCGCTCCACTCGCGCGCACAGGTCCTGCACCTCGGCCTGGCTCAGGATGCCGGTTGCCGGCACCACGCCGATGCCGTCGTGCGAGGCGAGGAAGTTGAAGAAGGCCGTCGTCGGCGTGGGCGGAGCAAGATCGCGCGCCCAGCCGCTCAGCCGGGTGGCGTCGCCGCTGGCGAAGGCATGCAGCACCAGCGGGGCCAGGGGAAACTGGTAGACCAGTTGGGCCTCGTTGCTCCCGTCGCCGAAGTAGCTGATGTTGTCGGCATGGGGCACGTTCGTTTCGGTGATCAGCAGCACGTCAGGCGCCGCCACATCCAGCACGGCGCGCCAGAGCTGTACGATCCGGTGGGTGTTCGGCAGGTGAATACAGGTCGTGCCCGGCTCTTTCCACAGGTAGCCGATGGCGTCAAGCCGGATGAGGCTCGCGCCGTGCTCCACGTAGGTGAGCAGCACGTCGGTCATCTCCAGCAACACGTCGGGATTGGCGAAGTTCAGGTCAATCTGGTCGGCGCTGAAGGTGGTCCAGACGTGACGCACGCCGGCGGGGGTCTCGAAGGGGGTGAGCAGGGGGGTGGTGCGCGGGCGCGTCACCCCCCGCAGGTCGGTGGCCGGGTCAACGATGTGGAAACGGGCCTCGGCGCCGGGCACGCCGGCAAGAAAGTCGCGGAACCACGCGCTGCTGGCCGAGATGTGGTTCACCACGGCGTCGAACATCAGGCGGTAGCGCCGGCCCAGGCGTTCAATGTCGGCCCACGTTCCCAGGGCGGGATCGACGGCGCGATAATCCACCACCGAGAACCCGTCGTCGGAGGTGTAGGGAAAGAAGGGCAGGATATGGACGCCGCTGACGATGCCGGCGAAGGTGGTGTCGAGCGTCTCGGCGAGGGTCTGGAGCGGGGGACGATCCGGCTCGCGCACCTGGTCGCCATAGGTGATCAGGATCACGTCGTTCTCGGTGAGGCGTTCGGCGGGCGGGCGGGGCGGAGCCGGGGGGTGGCGGGCCACGAAGGCATCCAGCATGGCCAGCAGGCGGGCGGTGATCGCCGCCCCTGCCGGCTGGCCGTAGATCGCGTCAATCAGCGTGCGGATCCGTATGCGCGCGTCGCTCATCTCGGGGCCTCCTGCAGAGGGCGCCCGGCCAGTTCCAGGGGCAGGCCGCGCAGGTGCCGGTACTCGGGGATGTGCAGCATCGGAGGGCGCTCGTGGTCGCGGATCTCGCGCAGTTCCAGATGGAAGCTGCCGTCCGCGCGCTGGGTGATCAGCTTCATGGTCTGGTTGACCGGTTCGAGCAGGCTGGCCCGTTGCCGCTGTTCAAGCCTGTCTCTT
>JAOACN010000489.1 GCA_026417815.1 Chloroflexaceae bacterium
AAGTAAGCATGCACCAGACCGAAGCCGAGGAGCACGAGCAACCGCCGCAGGTAGAGCGGCGCGAAGCGCCCGCCCCGCTCGCGGGCGCGCTCGAGCTGGAGGGCAAATCCCAGACCGAAGAGCAACGAGAACAGCGGGTAAAACTTGCCCTCACTGAAGAGGCGCACCAGCCAGGTCGCCAGACGGTCGTACCAGGGTACATCTGGCGGCGGGGGCAACAGCAGGTCCTGGAAGGGATGACTGAACAGGAACATGTTCACGGTGAGGATGCCGAAGAGGGCAAACCCGCGCACAATGTCCAGTGTAGCAATGCGTTCGGCCGGTTGCACCGGCGCAACCGGTTCGGGATGGTTCGTCCGGGTCATCAGGATTCTCCTCTGTGGTCTGGTCCTCTCTCTGCCATTCGTTGGTTAGACTCGCTTTCGCTGCGCACCTGTTGCGCAACCGTTGGGGGAGATGCGAAGGATGGCGCCCTCGGCGATCCGTGAGGTTCCGTCCGCGGCGGCAGACATGTCCGCGATTCGACCGGGTGGGCGCCCGCCGCGGGCAAAACAAGGGAAACGCGGGGAGGCTTCGCCTCCCCGCGCCCCTCCTGGGCGGTAACGGTATTCAGCGGGCCGGGGTATCGGGTAGCCCGGTTATCCCATTGTAACAGCTCGTTTGACACATGCGCCTGCCCTTGGGTAGAATGGCGTCAGCAGAGTAAGGCGGTTCGAGATTCACAAACGGAAGAACGCTGCTGTTCTGGCGCCGGTCCCGGGTCGTGCGCCAGCATTATTATGTTGTTTTTCGTCGACCACCTGTAGTAGCGGGCACAGAGGGGAGCCGGTGATGCCAGCGAAGGCGAAGCAGCCCACGGCGAAGATGACGCGAGCCGAGGAGATCGCGCTGAACGGTCTGGCGGCGGTGGGAGATGGGCGCCGCCGGGTGGTAATCGAGCGGGTGACGCCGGAGATTGATGCGGGACGCTATCCGATCAAGCGGGTCGTTGGCGATACGGTGGTGGTGGAGTGCGACGCCTTCGCCGACGGGCACGAGGAGATTGCCTGCGCCATCCGTTACCGCGGGCCCTCGGATACGCACTGGCGCGAGGCGCCAATGCAGTTTCTGGTCAACGACCGCTGGCGCGGGCAGTTTACGGTTACCGAGATGGGGCGCTACACCTACACCGTGGTCGGCTGGGTGGATCGCTTCGCCACCTGGGAGCACCAGTTGCATAAGCGGGTGGAGGCGCGCCAGGATGTGCGGGTGGATCTGCTGATCGGGGCCGATCTGGTGCGCGAGGCGGCCGAGGCCGCCCCCGAGGCCGACGCGGCGGTGTTGCGCGCCTACGAGCAGGCCATGCGCCACGGCGACGCCGAGGCGGCCTTTATGCCCGACCTGGCGGCGCGTATGGCCGCCCATCTGCCGCCGCGCTTCGTGAGCGTGTACGACCGGGAACTGCAGGTGGAGGTTAACCGCCAGTTGGCGCGCTTCTCGGCCTGGTACGAACTGTTCCCCCGCTCGGCCTCGCCCGAACCAGGGCGCCATGGCACCTTCCGCGATGTGATCGCCCGCCTCCCCTACGTGGCCGAACTGGGTTTTGATGTGCTCTACCTGCCGCCGATCCACCCCATTGGCCGGCAGTTCCGTAAGGGGAAGAACAACAGTATTACCGCCCAGCCCGGCGAACCCGGCAGTCCCTGGGCCATTGGCAGCGAGGAGGGCGGTCACAAGAGCGTCCATCCCGAACTGGGCACGCTGGAAGACTTTCGCGCCCTGGTTGCAGCGGCGCGCGCCTATGGCATTGAAGTGGCCCTCGATATCGCCTTCCAGTGTTCGCCCGACCACCCTTATGTGAAGGAACATCCGCAGTGGTTCCGCGCGCGCCCCGATGGCACGATCCAGTACGCCGAGAACCCGCCCAAGAAGTACCAGGATATCTACCCCTTCGATTTTGAAACCGAGGACTGGCAGGCCCTCTGGCGCGAGTTAAAGAGTATCTTTGAGTTCTGGATCGCCCAGGGCGTCACCGTCTTCCGGGTGGATAATCCGCACACCAAGAGTTTTCGCTTCTGGGAGTGGTGCATTGGTGAATTGAAGCGCGATCATCCCGAGTTGATCCTGCTCTCCGAGGCCTTCACCCGTCCGAAGGTGATGTACAACCTGGCCAAGCTCGGCTTTACCCAGAGCTACACCTATTACACCTGGCGCACCGCCAAGTGGGAGATCACCGAGTACCTGCAGGAACTGACCCGCACCGAGGCGCGCGAGTTTTTCTGCCCTAACTTCTGGCCCAATACGCCGGATATTCTGACCCCCCAGTTCTACCCTGGTTACCGCTCGGTCTTTCTGACCCGCGCGGCAATGGCGGCGACCCTGGTGTCGAGCTGGGGGATGTACGGCCCGTTGTACGAATTGATGTACCATGTGCCGGTGCAGGGCCGCGAGGAGTACGTTGACTCGGAGAAGTACGAGATCCATTTCTGGCGGCTGGATCAACCCCACAGCCTGCGCCATTTTATTGCCCGGCTCAACCGCATTCGCCGCGAGAACCCGGCATTGCAGCGCAACGAGTGGCTGCGCTTCCATCGCGTGGATAGCAACTTCGTCGAGAATGAGCAGTTGCTGGCCTACAGCAAGGTGACGCCTGACTTGCAGAACATCGTGCTGGTAGTGGTGAACCTGGACCCGGTCAATACCCAGAGCGGCTACGTGCAGGTGCCCACCGCCGAGTGGGGACTTGAAGGCGATTATCAGGCCCACGATCTGCTCAGTGACGCCCGCTACCTCTGGCACGGGGATTTTAACTACGTTGAACTGAACCCGCAGGTGATGCCGGTGCATATCTTTCGTATTCGCCGCCGCGAACGCGATCTTACCGGGTTTGAGTATTTCGCCTGATGCGTCCTGAAGAGCCGCCGCTGCTTACTATCACTGCGGGTTCGTGGGACGCGATCTTCTCCAATGGGCGCCGGGTTGCCCTCGAGCAGGCGCTGCCGGCCTATCTGCGCCCACGGCGCTGGTTCGGGGCCAAGTCGCGCCTCATCAAGTCGGCAACCATTACCGATGCTGCCCTTCTGCCCTGCACCGACGGTCCGGCGTACCTGGTGCTGGTCGCCGTCCAGTACACCGAGGGCCCGGCCGAAACCTATTTCGTGCCCATGGCCTATGCTGCCGGCGAACGGGCGCAGGGGCTGCTCGGCGATGCGCGGCACACCGTGATTGCCCGGCTGGCGACCGATGAGGAGGCGGGGATCATCTTCGACCCGCTGATCGACCGGGATTTTGCCCGCGCCCTCCTTGATGTGGTGTTGTCGCGGCGGCGTCTGCGCACTATCAACGGCGGCGAGGTGGCGGGCGTTCCTGCCCGGATCCTGCGCGCCCTGCTGGCCCGCGCCGAGAGTCTGGAGCCACGCATCGTTACGGCCGAGCAGAGCAACAGTTCGCTGATCTTCGGCAGCGCGTTGATCATGAAGATCTTTCGCAAGGTTGAACCGGGGATCAACCCCGACGTGGAGATCGGGCGCTATCTCACCGAGGAGCGGGCCTTTCCCTACACGCCGCCTACCGCTGGCGCGCTCGAATACCTGCGTAGCGGCGAGGAGCCGATGAGCCTGGCCATGCTCCAGGGCTACGTCGCCAATGCGGGCGATGCCTGGGATTACACCCTTGACGTGGCCGGACGCTCCTACGACGCGGCGCGCAGCCGCGCCGATCTGCACCTGCCCGAGATGAAGCTAACGACGGCGGCGTTGCTGGCGGCCGCTGGCGAGGCGCCAGGGCCGCTGGCCGAGGAGGTGGTCGGCGCCTACCTGGAGCAGGCCCGGTTGCTGGGTGAGCGTACCGCTGACCTGCATCTGGCCCTGGCGGCCGGCACGGCGCCAGCCTTCGCCCCCGAGCCGTTCTCCCTGCTCTACCAAAGCTCGCTCTACCAGAGTATGCGCACGCTCACTTCGCGGACCTTCCAGGGTCTGCGGACGATGGCCCCGCGCCTGCCGGACACGCTGCGCGCCCAGGTCGAGGCCGTTCTGGGATTGGAGGAGGCCCTGCTGGCCCGCTTCCAACGCATTACCGCCAGAAAGGTCGAAGCGTTGCGGACACGCGTTCACGGCGACTTCCACCTCGGCCAGGTGCTCTACACCGGCACTGACTTCATGATCATCGACTTCGAAGGCGAACCGGTGCACCCGATCAGCGAGCGACGCCTCAAACGCTCGCCACTCCGCGATGTCGCGGGCATGTTGCGCTCGTTCCAGTATGCCGGCTATGCTACGCTCCTCAACCGCGCCAACGATGCTCAGCAGGACACCGAAGAGGGCGCGATGATGCGCCGCTGGGCCGATTGCTGGTCCTTCTGGGTGGGCGCCGCGTACCTCGGCGGCTACCTGCGCCGCGCGGCGGGGGCGCCGTTCATCCCCGCCGCTCCCACCGATCTGGAGACCCTGCTGGAGATCTTCGTGCTCGAGAAGCTGGTCTACGAGATCAGCTATGAGATGAACAACCGCCCGACCTGGCTGAGCATTCCCCTCAGCGGCGTGCTGCGCCAGGTCGAAGCCTGACCGTCGTGAATGACCCGCGTCTGTAGTGATAAGGAACCATAATGTCCGAAGAGACCACCCGACCTGCGCGCCGCTCTCGCAAAGCTCCCGTCAGAAATGGCGCGGCGACAGCGCCTGAAACCGAGGCAACCGTTCCCGAGCAACCCGTGGCCCCCGGGGGGACCGACCAGTCCGTGGCCCCTGCCGAGGCGCCCGCGGATACTGTGGTGGCGGTGATTCCCCCCGCGCCCCAGTACCCGCTGCCTTTCCTCACCGATGACGACCTGTACCTCTTTGGCGAAGGCACCCACTTCCGTGTCTATGAGAAACTGGGCGCGCACATTGCCACACTGAACGGCGAACAGGGCACCTACTTCGCGGTCTGGGCGCCCAACGCCGAGTACGTGGCGGTCATCGGCGACTGGAACGGGTGGGATGCCGGCAAGAATGCTATGCGCTGCCGGGGCAACTCGGGGATCTGGGAGACCTTTGTGCCCGGCGTGGGCAAGGG
>JAOACN010000532.1 GCA_026417815.1 Chloroflexaceae bacterium
CCATGACTGGCCGAACCAACCCCCAGGGTGTGCATCGGGGCCGGCAGGCCCAGTTCCTCGAAGAAGATCGCGTCCACGTCATAGGAGTAGTGCTGGCCGGAATGGACGAGCACGTGGTCGAAACGCTGCTCCAGCAGCGGAATCACCGGCGAGAGCTTGATAATCTCCGGTCGCGTGCCCAGGATGGTGAGAACGGAAGGCATACATCAACACCTTTCTGCATATTCAAGTTGCACACCGTAGTAGCGTTTGAGAAACAGCATCAGTTCAACATACATATGATCGTGTGAGCCGGTCATCTGTTTGCGATCCAGATCCAGCCAGAGATCCGGCGCCGGAGGGCGCCAGTCGGGGCGGTTCACCAGCCAGATGGTTCGCTCGCCAGCGGCCCCTGGCGCCGGGAGCGGCCCGTGGGCGGGCGCTACGGCGATGCGGTACGGCTGCCGGTGATAGGTGAACCGGAGCGCGCCTCGCTCCTCCTGCACCACCAGTCCCAGACCGTCAGTAAGGATCAGTTCGCCGAAATGACGCAGCATCTGCATAGCTGCCGCGTCGCGCTGGCGCGGATTCAGGGAGCGGCGCATGCGTTCCATCGGGCTGACGACACGGGCAGGGCTACCCTCGGCGACGCTGCCCGGAGGCAGCGTCCCGCTCACTACCGCGCGCGAGTTGACAAAACTGTTGTCGCCCACCTCGGCCCCCGGTTGAAAAAAAACGCCCGCCGCGCACCAGACGTAGTCGCCCACGGTTACCCGGCCGAAGCGCACCCAGTAGCCCTCGGTGTAGGGCAAAAACGAGCCATGGGTGTAGACCATGCAGCGCGCCCCCAGCGCGCTCCAATTGCCGATACGCACCTCCTCTTCGGTGTTGATCAGACATTGCGGACCCACGTAGCTATGGGCGCCCAGGCGCAGGCCCCTGGCTCCGTAGACAAGCGTGAAGCTGCTCACCAGGGCGTAGGGGCCGATCACCACATCGCCGTCGCAGCGAATGAGGGTCAGCGCCCGGATGGCGCAATGATCGCCCAGACTGATATGGCGGCCCATCACGCTGGCGAACCAGCCGATCTGCACGTTGCGCCCAATCCGCGCGCCGCAGCAAACCCGCAGCACCCAGGGCTTGAGCGCCGGCGGCAGAACGAAGAGCAGCGCGAAGATGAAGGTACGAAAGCTCATAGACCTGGGAAGAGCTCACGTTTTCTCGCTGTGCGGGTACGTAAAGGCGTCGCATTTGCCACTGTATCGTGGGTTGGTGGAGGGCAGGGAAACCAGGTCCCCCACGCCCCTGCCTGAAGGAAGGGGCTTCGCCCTCCCAGAACTATCGGATACCCTGAATATCCCGATAGACTTGTGGTCTTGCCGCGACCGTACGTCTGGCGTCACCGGTGCAGCGATCGGATCAAGCCCCACGCTGGCCTGCACAAGCATTGCCTGGCGATGGGCCCAGTGGGTCGCGATCGCCCCCGGGGTGGCAAACCAGACATCGCCGCGGGCGAACAGGTGCTCCCACAGCTCCCGGTAGGCCGTCGCCCAGCCCGGGAACAGCGCGTCGTCATAGACATAATCATGCACATCCACCAGCAGCAGACCACCCTGTTGAGCGGTGGTCTCGACCAGGCCCTGTAACAGGGAGCGGCGATCACCAGGGTTGTCGGCGCGTTGGCCGAACAGGTGATCGTCCATCCACGCCGTGGGGAGTTGCAGGGTGCGCAGGGGTCGGCGCTGCCCCTGATGCCAGGGGTAGAACGGCCAGTTTGAGCCGCGCCGCCAGCCCAGGTAGCGGTTGTGGGTGAGCGAGGCGTCGTAGGCAAAGCCCACCTGCTCGTGGAGCAGCAGCGTATGCTCCGGGTTCTGGGGATCGAGGTGCCAGTAGTGGTGGCGGTTGCCTACAATCGGCTGGCCGCTGACCTCGGCGAGCAATGCGCGCTCGGCGGCGAACTTCTCGGCGCTGGTGTGGGCCAGATAACTGGCGTGGAGGCCAATTTCCCAGCCCTCCGCGACCAGTTCGCGGAACAGGGCGCGAAAGTGCGGCGCTCTGATGTCGTAGAAGCCATCGGGCACGCCGGTAGCATACTCGTACAGTGAGCCCTTGCGTGCGATGAAGTAGAAGGCCGAGCGCGCCCCGAAACGCCGCTCCAGTTCCATCCACGCGCGAAAGTGCCAGTGGGTGTGCCGTCCCAGGGCAACAGACGCGGCAGGTCGCAGGCCAGCGAGTCGCTGGCGGGCGAGGATGCGCAGCGGCTCGATCCAGCGAATAAGCTCCGGGTAGTCTACATCGTGGCCGCAGGCCGCCGCCAGGCGCGCGCCGTAGGGCCAGCGCGGCGTTCCCGGCTCGTAGCCCAGGTCGGCGAGTTGTGTCTCGATGCGCTGCCCGATGGCCGAAGCCAGAGCCTGCCGCAGCACCCCTAGCTCCAGGGTCGGAGTACCACTCAGGTCGATGTAGCCGTGCCTGCCGCGCGGGCGCTGGTACTCTTCCTGCCCGCTGAGGAGCCAGAAGACGTCGAAGACCACATCGCGCTCGATGATCACCCGCCCATCCTGGAGCGTGACCAGCGGGCCTTGTTCGCTCGAGCCGGCAAAGCGTGGCCGGGTCCATCCCGAGCCGGCTTCTATTCCCTGGAGCACCTGCTGCGCCGGGCGTCCCCAGCGCCCGGGGTCCGCCCGTATAAGCAGGCGGGCAGGCGGGGCAAGAGCCGGGGCAGTGGTATACGCAATGTCCACCGGGACGCCATCCCAGGCCTCTTCGATCCAGGCGTACCCTATGCCGATAAGCAGGCTGCGCCAGGTGTAGGTTATTTCTGGCCGGAACGGCTCAAGGACGGGGTCGAGCGCAATGACGAGTCTTGGCGCCATAATTTTTTTCCTGTCGGGAAGTGGCGTGGGAAAAGCGGGTATTCCCATCCACCGGCGTTGGGGCATTGAACCCTCCCACGGGGAGTCTGGGGAAATTCGGTTGCCCCATACTCACATAAGTCTCCCCATGCGGCTGTACTGCACAAGGTCGAGTTGAAGAAGGGTTTTCCTGGGACGGCAAAGCCCTCCCAGACCCTCCCGTCCAGCAGAGGTTTGGAGAAACACCTGGTTTCCTCACACTCCTCCAGCCGCCTATGTTAAACAGCCTCCCGGCCCCCAGTCAGCCTGTCAGGCATGCCACGAGTGGCAGATAGATCCTGAACCGGGCGTTGGCCGCCTCCGCCCGGGTGTCGAAGCCTTGTGGTATCGGGGTGACGGGGGGCGCGCCTGCCGACGTGGCGTTCGTTCGGCCAGTCACACAACCGATGGGCGGAGCGGGTGACGGCGAAGGGTTGGGACCGGGACTCGGGCTCGGGCCGGGACTCGGGTTGGGGCCGGGACTCGGGCTTGGGCCAGGACTCGGCGGAGGCGGCGGCGGCAGCGAGCCGCTAAAGGGTGTGTCGCTGGACCAGTGCTGGGCAGGGCCGCCGCCACGCGGGTTCAGTGCGCCGTTGCTGGGGCCGCCCGCCGCTCCCGAGCTATCCCCGATCGCCGTTCCAGCGCCCTCATCGAAGCGGTAGAGCGCCACGGTGTTGGCGTCAGCGGGATGTGGGGAGTTCGGGCGCGTAAACGCGGCGCTGTAGCGCACGCTGTTCGAGATGCGCAGGTCATCAAGCAGGCCGGTGTAGTAGCGGCTGCCCGGGTAGTCGTGCTTCTCGGCGGCCAGGACCAGGTACGGGTCGCTGTTCGGCCAGTTTGTTTCGCGGTTGAGCCGGTAATCGATTCGTCCTGTCGGGCCGGTCCGGCTTGCGTCGAGGGCGCCATCAACAAAAATGCGCATCACGCCGTCATTCGAGCGTGTCACGGCGATATGGCGCCAGGTGTTTGTCGTGACAACCGTGTTGCCAACCAGGAGGCGGTCGTCGCTGCCCACGGCGACACCGAAGACAATCCGCCCGTCGCAGATGGCGATCCCATAGTCGCCGTAGTCGCCCGCTTCAAACACATCCCGATCAATCACGATATTGCCGATGTACCAGCCGCCGGGACAGGCCGGGGCCGAGTTGTCGGCAGCGGCCGCTCGCATCCAGAACTCGATGGTGAAATCACCGCCGACGTTGACCGGACGCGAAGCGGTAATTTGCCCATTACTGATCGGCCCCAGGGGGATCTTGACCCGGTCCAGGTCGCCCGCACCGGTGCCGAAGAAACGCAGGGAACTGCCCTGAGAGGCCGGCACCGGGGCCGGCCGGGCTACCTGCCAGGTAAGGAGGATGAGGAGTGTCAGTACGCTAAGTATGGCGCTGCGTGCGAAACGATGTTGCCGCATAAGCTTTCTCACTATGAAGGACCGGAACGGCGAAATCCGCTTCACCGGCGCTGATCGTTAGCGAAGGTACCGTATGCACCACGCAAGGGGAGGGGCCGGGAGGGCTGCGCCCTCCAGGGCAAACACCGCTTTATACCAGTCCTGGGTGATCTCATTAGTCTGTGAACGAAATTTTTCGCTCTTTGTCACCCCGAGCCCTTCGGCGAAGTTTACCCTGAGCGAAGCAAAGGGCTCAGGGTAAACTCCGCTGAAGGGCTCGGAATGACAGGGGCGCTGGCGTGTGCACTACGACTATAGAACTTACAGGCGCCGCAAACGCTGGCGCACTCGCGCGACGATCGCGATAGCAATCATAACCGCTGCGGCTATCCACGCGAGCACCAGGATGATGAAGTTGCTGGCCGGAGGTGGCGCCTCGATCATCGCGTTGCTGCGTTCGTTAGCCATCGTAGAAGGTTGAGCCGTGGCGGCTGCCGCCAGCGCCGCTTGTTCCGTGGGTGCGGTCGTCGCCGTAGGGCTCGCGTTCTCCGTTGGAAGCACTGGCGCGGATTGAATTGCCACCACCGTGACGATCGGCGGTACAGTTGTCGGTTCGCTCGTTACAGTGGCCTCGATTGGCTCGCTGGTTCCCGCAGGAGCGGTTTCGACCGCAGCGGTGGCAGTGGGCGAGGCAGGGCTAAACGGTGTGTTGGTTGACCAGGCCGGTCCAGCCGGGTTGCCGCTAACGATGAGCGTGCCGTGGGATGGTCCTCCCGTGGCGCCTGAACTATCACCGACGAACGCGCCCGAACCTTCATCAAAGCGGTACAGGGCAACCGTCTGTGCATCGACCGCATGCGGCCCGGCGGGGCGGCTGAAAGGGCCGCTGTAGCGCGCCACGTTGGAAATGCGCAGGTCGTCGAGGAAGCCGCTGTAGTGGTACGAGCCTGGGTAGCCGTGTTTCTCGGCCCCCAGCACCAGGTAAGGATCGCTATCGGGTTGCTCGGTCTCACGCTCGGTCCGATAATCAACTCGACCGGCTGGCCCATCGGTGCTGCCCGCGGGCGCACCGTCAACGAAAAGTTCGATTCGTCCGCCGTCGCTGCGGGTCAGGGCAATATGATGCCACACACCGTCGGTGACTACTACGTCGCTCACCAGTTGCCGATCATCCTCACCCACGCTCACACCGGCGGCGAGCCGCCCGTCGCAGAGCGCAATGCCGTAGTCGCCGTAGTCGCCCGCGCCGTCTACGTCACGGTCAACAATGATATGGCCGTAGTACCAGCCATTCGGACAGGCCGGCGCCGGGTTGTCGGTGGCGGTGGCTTGCATCCAGAACTCGATGGTAAAGTCGCCGGACACGTTTACCGGCGCAGAGGCGGTGATGCGTCCAGCGTTGAGCGGCCCCAATGGGATTCGCACCCGGCCGGGTTCTTCCGCGCCCGCGCCGAAGAACCGCAGCGAGGTCTGACCCGTGGTCTGCGTAGTGGGACCGGCGGTTGCGCTTTCAGATAACCAGAGGAACAGTACGGTTAGCGTAAGCAGCCAGACCCGGCACCTGCCTCGATGGAGACGTGTTGTTCCGGGTTTCATACGCTTCTCCTGTCCTGACTTGTTCCCAAGCGGCTGCGCCGCACAGCGATAGTACGAAAAAGGATGTTCCTGGGAGGGCTACGCCCTCCCAGGTCCTCCCATGAGTGGCCTTTTTTCGCATCAGAAGGGCAAAGCCCTCCATTGGGAAGGGATGTGGATAAACATGGTTTCCCCATGCCTCTCCAACCGGGTATGTTCATGCTAGTTTATTGGCACAGTCGAGGTGACCCAGGCAGGGTCGGCGCCGTCCGGGCCGGCCGTGAGGCCGAGGGTCAGGCTGTAGCCGTTGCCCGAGCGGTCGGCAGTGGTCTGGCCGCTGCCTTCGTCCAGGCTGAAGATCGCGATCGTGTTGGCGTCACTCGCGAAGGCCGTCGTGGGCGGGGTGAAGCTCCCCGTGTAGCGCACCACGTTGGAGAGGCGCACCTCGTCGAGCTGGCCGTTGAAGAAGGGGTAGTCGGTCAGGCCGCCCAGACTGAAGGTCGTGCCCGTGACCAGCGCGCCCACCGTGCCGGGGGCGCCTGCCACCCCGTTGACGAAGACCCGCGCCGTCCCGCTGGTC
This sequence comes from Chloroflexaceae bacterium, assembly GCA_026417815.1. GTDB lineage: Bacteria > Chloroflexota > Chloroflexia > Chloroflexales > Chloroflexaceae > JACAEO01. Next base: position 6,416 of record JAOACN010000532.1, read on the forward strand.
GCGTCATACGTGACGGCGACGTGGTACCAGGTGTTGGCCGCCAGGACGGTGGGGTGGGTGACCACCCGCCACTGGCCGTTGGCGAAGAGCCACCAGACGGCCCGGCCATTCTCCAGTTCGATGGCCCAGCCATTGTCGCCATCGCTGGTGCCGGCGATGACGCTGGTCTGGTTGTTGGTGGCGGGGCGCACCCACAGTTCCGCGGTCTGGGCGCCGCCCAGGCCGGGAATGGGGCCGCGCTGGGCCTGGTCGTTGTCCCCGGCGAAGGCCAGGGCGAAGTTGCTCCCTGCTGCCGGTGTGGCGGTCGGGGTGCTAGTGGGCGTGCTGGTGGGCGTTGCTGTGATGGTGGGCGCCGCCGTACTGGTGCTCGACGGCGTGCTGGTCGGTGCGCCACCGGGCGTTGGGGTGCTGGTCGGCGCCACCGTGCTAGTTGGAGTTGAGGTGGCGCTCGGCGCAGGCGTGTTCGTCGGCGTTGGCGTGCTCGTGGGTACGGGCGCCCCGCCCCCGCTGGTCGGCGCGGTCGAGGTGACCCAGGCAGGGTCGGCGCCGTCGGGGCCGGCCGTGAGGCCGAGGGTCAGGCTGTAGCCGTTGCCCGAGCGGTCGGCAGTGGTCTGGCCGCTGCCTTCGTCCAGGCTGAAGATCGCGATCGTGTTGGCGTCACTCGCGAAGGCC
>JAOACN010000557.1 GCA_026417815.1 Chloroflexaceae bacterium
CTGCACGCCCTGCACGATCCGCAGGATCCCCAGCACCACCCCGCTCAGCGCCAGAATGATGATGTAGACGAACGGCAGCAGCACGACGCCAACCAGCGGCTACCCAAGCAGGACCAGGCCGGCCCAGATGCCGATCACGCCGCTGAGGATGGTCCACACCCAGCGCGTCCGGTCACGCGCGAGGCTGATCAGATCGAGCACGCCGGACACGAACCAGGTCGCGCCGGTGAACAGGGCGATGACGACCAGACTCGCCAGCGGCTGAAACACCAGAATCAGTCCCGCGATAATGTAGGCGATCCCCAGCAGCAAAACGATCCACCAGGGCACCCTGCCCTGAGCCGGAACAAGCGTGGTGGCCATACGCAACGTCCTTTCCTATCTGCAACTATGACGGCGCACGGTACGGACAAGCGCCGCGCCGTCAGGCGCGCTTCACAACAGGGTGTATCGTTTCACAGGAAATCAGATCGCATGGTGAGTGTTAACCGATCGGGAGCTTTCCGCCCCTGCTCTTCGATCAGATCACACCTGTCCATTTGGTCGGGCGGCCCGAGGTTGGGGGCCATGCCAGGGCGCGGGGAAACCCGGTTTGCCCACGCCCCTGCCGGCATCTGCCCGCCCGGGGTTGGGGCAGGGTGGGAACCCGGATTTCCCCAGGCCCCTGCCCGCCTGGGGTTGGGGGAGGGTGGAGACCCTTGGTTTCCCCACGACCGTGCCTGATGAAAAGGCCCAAACCCAGGTTTCCCCACGCCCCTGCCTGATGCATAAGAAAAAAATCGCTCAAATCTCGTTCAAGTGAGCATATGGATTCATAGGGAACCCCGATCAGGGCAGCGCGGCGCGGCCACGCCTTGCGCGTCGCGTTTCGGCATGACCCGATGCACGCCCGGTAACTGCTCCTGGAGGGATCATGGCCCACTACTCCACACCGTTGATTGACCTGTTCGTGCCGCTGTTGTTGCACGACGACCCGCAGGTACAGCGCCAGAGCGCAATACTGCTCTATAGCAGCTATGGCGACGAAGCGGCCCAACGCCTGCGGATCCTCCTGGCCCGGGCCGACGCCGAAGAGCGCCAGCGAGTGCGTATGGCCCAGGAGGTCCTGACGCACTACGTGCCGCGGGCCACCGCGGGGCCGCTCCCCGGTCCGGAGGTGCAGGTGGCCTGCCTGGGGGTGTTGCGGGTCTGGGTGGCGGGGGTGCCCATTCTGGCCCAGGTGGCCGAACGGGACCGGGGCCGGGCGGGGAGCCACAAGCTGCGGGCGGTGCTGGCGGCGCTGATCCACGCCGGGGGGCGCGGTATCAGCCGCGAGGCGCTGATGGCCGCTGTCTGGGGACAGGAAAGCGCGGCGAGCGGCCTCACACGGGCCCTCAGTTCACTGCGGGCGCTGATCGTCGAAGCGGGGGGCGAAGACCTGGCCGATGCCGTCCTGGTGATCGGCGAGGACCGTTGCCTGCTCCACCCTGACCTTGTGCGGACCGACGTGGCAACCTTTGAACGGCTCTGCGCCCTGGCGGCGGAGCTTGAGGAGCAGGAGGGCCTGGCGGCGGCGGCGCCGCTGTACACCCAGGCCCTCGAACTGTACCGCGGCCCCTATATGGCCGACGTCGCGGGCGCCTGGAACGCGCTGATCGAGCGCCGCAATCTCCTGGCAGGCGATTTTATGAACCTCGTCGAACGTCTGGCCGAGCATGCCTGCAACGAGCGCCGCTACCACGAATGCGTCCGCCTCTGCGACCTGGCCCTATCCGAGGACCCCGCCGCCGACGATGTGACCATCTGGCTGCTGCGGGCCTACGCCGGCCTGGGCCACTACGCCGAACTGGAGCACGCCTTCCAGCACTACCTGCGGGCCGCCCGCATCGACCCGCGCGCCGGCAACGATCCGGTGGTGCGGGTCTATATGCAGTTGCGACGTGAACGGGCGGTAGGGTAGTACGATTCTGGATTGCGGATGGGGCGCAGCCGGATGGGGGCGGCGTCGTGCTAATGCCCAGACGGGTCGCCTGGAACTACACCAGGGCGGTCGCCGGGCCGAAGCACCCCGGGCGGGGGCGTTGGTCGGGGCGAATAAATGAAGATTAAGCATTGAATCCGGTATAGCCCGCGAAGGCGGGCTTCGCATCGGTAGCCCGCGGCTTCAGCCGTCGGGCTACAGGGTGAATACCGGTTCATATTCGTGATTTTCATTTATTCGCCCCGACCGCCGCTCCTGCGCGCCCGGGATGTGGGCCTGCGCCCGGCGGAAGAGGTAGCGCGCCGGGTCGCGCTCAACGACTTCTTTTTCTTCCTGCGCGACATCCTGACCCGCGGTCGGGTGCTCTATACAGCCGCTCACGCTTGAGTGAGTCGAGAACGCCAACGGTCAGTACCACCTCCACTCCTCCACTCCTCCACTCCTCTACCTCTCCCGTGACTCCGTAAGCGCCCGAGGGGGTGTGACGTAAAGTTCTGCACGTGCCGCGGCCCACCGGCCCGCCGGGAGCCTGAAGGCGCCGGCTAGCCTTGCGAAGGCTACCTCCGTAGCCTGCTGAAGCCGGCGCAGGCCGGCTTCGCAGGACGTTAGCCCGCGGCTTCAGCCGCCGGGCGAAGGGGAACGTGCAGAACGTTTCGTCGCACCCCGCCCGAGGCGTCGCGATCAACTATAATGGGACACCAGGTTTCGCTGTGCCCCACTAACCGGTGGTCGAACAGCCCTCCGGGGCAACCTGGCAGGTTGCGCCAACCATCAGGAGCGAGCCCGTGTCCACCAGGAACCTTGCCATCCTCTCCGAAGGGGTCGAACTCGAATTCGGCAACGGCGCCGGGATCTTCGATCAGCACTACCAGGTGCCCGAGGGGACCATCCTGGGCATGATCGGCCCCTCGGGCTGCGGCAAGACCACCACCTGCCGCGTGGCCCTGGGCCTGCTGATCCCCCAGAAGGGACGTATCACCACCCTGGGCCGCAATCCGGCCCGGTTTCGCGCCGCCGATCGCGAACGGATCGGCTATATCCCCCAGCAGTTCGTGCTCTACCCCCGGCTGAGCGTGGCCGAGAATGCCGCCTTCGTCGCCTCGCTCTACGGCATGCCCACCCGCCAGGTGCGCGCCCGGCTCGACGAGTTGCTGGCCTTCGTGGACCTGAGCGACGCCCGTCACCGCCTGGCCCAGAACCTCTCCGGCGGCATGCAGCGCCGCCTGATGCTCGCCGGGGCGCTGATGCACGACCCGGTGCTGCTCTTCGCCGATGAGCCCACCGCCGGGATCGACCCCGTGCTGCGCGCCCGTTTCTGGGAGTACTTCCGCCAGCTCCGCGATGAGGGGCGCACCCTGGTGGTTACCACCCAGGTGGTCAGTGAGGCCATCTACTGCGACTACGTGGCCGTAATGCGCAAGGGGCGCATCCTGGCCGTAGATACGCCCGAGAACCTGCGGCGCATGGCCCTCGGCGGCGAGATCATTGACCTGACGCTGAAGAACCCCGAAGAGGTGCACCGCGCCCTGGAGGTGCTCAGGCGCTGGAAGGACGTGGTGCGGGCCGCCCATCGCTCGCCGAACCCCGACGCCGAGGCCGATGTTCACGTGGTGGTCGAGGACGCCCGCGAATGGCTCCCCGAGGTGCTGAACCGCCTGGAGAATCAGAAACCGCGCATCAGCGTCGAAAGCGCCGCGCCGGTTGAGGTCAGCTACGACGAGGTGTTCATAAAAATCATGGAGATGGACCAGCGCGCGCAGGAGGCTCGCCATGGCTGACGCGCCGCTCATCGAGAAGACCACGCCCGCGGAGGCCGCGCACGGCGGCGTGCCGGCCTGGCGCCGCTGGCTGATCCGCGCGCGGGCCTACTTTCTCAAGGAAGTCAACGAGATCCGCCGCCAGCCCCTGCTGATCCTGAGCCTGATCGTCGGGCCGCTGCTGGTGTTGATCCTCTTCGGCGCGACCTACGTCAACAGCACCCCCCGCGTGCGCACCGCCGTGGTCCTGCCGCCGGGCGGCGCGTCTGGCATCAGCGAGGAACAGATCCGCGAGGTGATCGGGCTGAACTTCGACCTGCGGGAGATTACCACCGACCGGGCCAGCGCCGAGGCCCGACTGGCCGCCGGCGACCTCGACCTGGTGCAGATTATCCCCGAGAACGCCGCCACCGCCCTGCGCGAGGGCGCCAGTCCGCAGATCGAGTTCATCTCCAACGCGATTAACCCCCTGGTGGAGGGCTGGATCCAGTACCTGGCCTACGCCGAGGTGAACGAGATCAACAAGGCCATCCTGCGCGCCACGGCAGCCGAGGCCCAGCGAGAGGCCACGACCATTCGCGTGCGCGTGGTGGACGCCGAGGGCAAGGTCACCGAACTGGAACGGGGGGTGGTCGAGGCGCGCAGCCAGGCCGCCCGGCGCGACATCGGCGAGATCCGCGCCACCCTGGAGGCCCTGGAGCAGGTGCTGCCCTCGCAGGAGTTTCTGGCCGCCCAGGGCGGCGAGAGCGCCCAGATCCGCCCTGCCATCGAGCGCCTGAAGACGAACCTCGATCGCATCGACCGGGCCATCGCCGACAATAAGCTCGCCGAGGCGCTGGAGGAGATTACGGCGGCAAAGAATGACCTGCGCCTGCTGAACGGCAGCCTGGAGATCTTCGTCAACACGCCCCCGGAGCGTCTGGTGTCGCCGGTGACCCGGAGCTACCGCAACGTGCGCGGCGGCGCCTACCCCGCCGTGGTCTACTACGCGCCGGGGGTGCTGGCACTGCTGGTGCAGCACACCGCGGTGACGCTCGGCGCCCTGGCCCTGGTGCGCGAACGGCTCATGGGAGCCTTCGAGGTCTTCCGCGTCGCCCCGGTGAACCTGACCCAGTTGATGCTGGGCAAGTACCTGGGCTACACCGTCTTCATCGGCCTGGCGACCCTGGCGCTGATCGTGGCCATGACCATCCTGGGGGTGCCGCTGCTGGGCAACTGGCTGCTCTTCGCCGCGCTGATCCTGCTCCTCATTGTCGCCTCCCTGGGGGTCGGCTTCCTGATCTCGGCCCTCTCCGGCTCCGACAGCCAGGCCATTCAACTGGCCATGATCTCGCTGTTGCTCTCCATCTTCTTTAGCGGCTTCTTCATCACCCTGGACAGTTTCGCCTGGCCCGCCCTGGTGGTGGCCTACGCCATCCCCATGACCCACGGCCTCGCCGGGTTCCAGGACGTGATGCTGCGCGGCATCGCCCCCGATCTCTGGACGTGGATCGGCCTCGGCCTGATTGCGGTGATCACCTTTGCCCTCGTCGTGCTGATCACCCGAAGGCAACTGCTCAAGGCATAAGACACGACCCACACCTTAGGCCCGGTTGAAGGGGAGGCTACGCCTCCCCGCAATTCCCGTTCCACCCACGGCGGGTGTGCGCCCTGGCGCAGCGCGGACCAGTGTTCTGCCGCGGGCGGACCCAACGGGGCAACCACGGCTCCCCGCGCCCCTGCCCGCGGGCGGGCGCCTGCGGCCCCCGCCTTAGGAGCATCTCAGGCTGATTGACAGATAACCAGCGCAACCGGTAAGATGAGTTGTGTCCGGCGCCCCTGGCGCACGAGTTGACCGGCAAGGCGATCGTCTTGAATGCAGGGCGATGGATTGCCGCCGGCGCCGGGGCGGTTCTCGTGAGCTTGTCATCGAGTGAAAGTGGTAGATCGTATGAATGGAATGGATGCCCTGCAGTCGGTTCAGTTTGTGACGGTACAGGGTAAACGTCTTGCGGTTCTCAGCGTCGAAGATTGGGAAACGCTCATCGAGTGGCTGGAGACGCTCGAAGATACCGCTATAGCAGAACAAGCCTTTGCGCAACTCAGCGCCAGTGGCGGAGATCGGGCCAGAGCGGGATGGCGACCCTGGACCGATCTGGAGCAGGAGTTGGAGTG
>JAOACN010000194.1 GCA_026417815.1 Chloroflexaceae bacterium
ACACTTCTCCTGGGAGCGAGGGCATCTTGCCCTCGAATCCTGACGAGGGCGGGACGCCCTCGCTCCGAGGTCTGCGGGGTTGCCCCAACTCGGAACACGTACCAGACGGTCATACGCATGGCGCACAACGCCGCGACGAAAACCGGCCCCCGTACCGTACGGCCGCAGCGCGCTGCGGCCTACCGCAGCGATACGACGATAGCACCACTGCCATGGCCCCCGTACCGTACGGCCGCAGCGCGCTGCGGCCTACCCGCCTATTTTCACCTCAGAAACGGGGCAATCAGACCTCACAGGTTGGGCAAACCCGTGAGGTCCCGGAGGTCAGCCCGGCGGTTACGGGTCCGTAGCGCACCAGGGGTATGCTGGGGCTGCCGGGGCCGGCTGCGGCGCGTCCGGCGCCGTTCCCGCCGGCGGCATGCTCGGACAAGGTTGACGCGAAGACGCGAAGACGCAACGGGCTGGCAAGTAGTGCCTGTGATGCTCTGGGCCTCCGCGCGATTGCGTCACCGTGCGCCGCGAAAGCGGAATGCTTCGGTTCAAGCTATGTGAGCCATGCCGGAGAACAGAGAAGGAGATCCCGCAATGCCATCGTCGCTCACCAGATGCCCCCGTTGCGGCGCGCGGCTCAAGGGGCTGAGCACGCGCTGCGACGCCTGCGGCGCCGATCTCGTTCCGTATCTGGCCCGTTCCGGAGCACACGCCGCGATCACTGACACACTGGCGGCGCCCTCGTCCAGCGCCTTGACCGCGGGCGTTCCGGCCCCACCCTTGCCCACCATGACCGACGTTTCTCACAACCGGCGCGCAGTGGTCGCGCCGCCGCCCGACGCGGCGCCCGGCGCCGTCGCCTCCGGTCCGCCCTTCGACGACACGGCTCTGGAGCGTCCAGCGGTTTCTGAGGCGCTGGAAGACGCGGGCTGGTCGCCAGTGCTGACCATAATGATCATCCTCATCATAGGGGTCGCGATCGGAGGGAACCTGGCAGTCAGGACGGATTCGATCCTGGGGATTTTCGTAGGCGGCTTTACCATCCTGATTATGGGTAGAGCCTTGTTGCCCGCGGTTCGCGCGGCGATCCAGCGGGGGCAACTCCTTCGGGAGGGGCGCCCGACCTCAGGGGTGATCCGTGACCGCTGGACGGACAAGGACGAGGACGGCGACCCGGTGTACCATGTCGCCTACGCCTTTGAGGCTGAAGGAGCGGGCCAGACGCCGGCAACGATCATGCATGCGCGCCGTGAAAAGCGCCGCGTTGTACCGCCAGTACGAGGTGGGCGACGCCGTGCCGATCCGCTACCTGGAAGGCAACCCCGGGGTTGCGATGGTTGACGCGCCAGCGCATCCGGCGCGTTCGTGAGCGGGAGGGCCGCGGCCCTTCCGGAAACCCGCTTTGCCAGGCGAGTATGCGCCTCCTACACGACCCGACCCTGCACTTCCTTCTCGTCTGGCCGAGCGCGCCAGTTCTTGCGATTATCGGCGATACCCTTGACAGACCCTCCAACCCGGTGTCAACCAGCCACGCCGGCTGGCTGGCGACCCTGGCGCTCTGGAGCGTGTTCGGCGCGCGGAGCGTGATCCATCAATGGAACGCCTTGCCCCGCTCGCCAGGGGCCCGATGGCCCGAGCTATCGCGGGCGCTGACCGTCGAACTGAGCCTGCTGGTTGGCACTGGCCTGATCACCCTCGTAGCGGCGCTGGCCACGCTGGTTGTCTTCGGGTTGCTGGCGATTCAGATGACCCGCGCTTTGATCCGCTAAGGAATGACACAGGTAAAGGTCGCCCTCCCCGGCATCGCCTCGCGGCGGTTATAATACGGCAAGCGCGGTTTCACGTAGCAGGGTTGCGCGTGCAAAGGGAGCCTCATGCCCCTTCAGATCGATCTCCCGCAAGAAGCGCTGAACGCCTTCTGCCAGCGCTGGCAGATCGCAGAACTGGCCATCTTCGGCTCGGCGCTCCGCGAAGATTTCCGGCCTGACAGTGATATAGACATCCTGGTGTCATTTAAGCCGGGCGTGCAGTGGTCGTTCCAGCGCTGGCTGAAGATGACGGCCGAGCTTGAAGCTATCTTCGGGCGTAACGTGGACCTGGTGGAACGGCGCCTGGTCGAGCAGAGCAAAAACTACATTCGGCGACGCCATATCCTGGATCATCTGGAGCGGGTGTATGTGGCGGGATGACGCCTATCTGCTTGCTATACTTATCGCGGCCGGAGAGGCGCATGCGTTCAGTCAGGATCTTGATTGGGAGGAGTTTCAGCGCAGTTCTTTGCGCCAGCATGCGATTGCTAAGGTGTTAGAGAAGTCCGTGATGGCACGATCGAATTCCCAGTCGCCCCACCCGTTTGCTGCCAGATGAGTTCGCGTTAGTCGAGTGGCATGAGGACCGGCAATGAAATCTGTTCGTGACGCCTGCACCCTGCAACCTAACGCTCTCGCCATCCGGGTGAGCGACCAGATCGAACAACTCGACGAACTGATCCGTGACGAAGGCGATGGCGTCGCCTTTTTCGAGCGCACCTACATGACCCAGGGTATGCAGGACCTGGTCAGCGAAGGGCTGGCGCGCCTCGCCGGTCATTCGTCGCAGGCGATCTTCCACCTGAAACAGGCGATGGGCGGCGGCAAAACCCACCTGCTCGTCGGTTTCGGTCTGCTGGCGAAACATCCGTCGCTCCGCGCACGCTACTGCCCCGGCGTCACCTATGCCAGTGCGTTCGATACCGCAGCCATCGCCGCCTTCAACGGGCGCAACAATCCGAACCATTTCTTCTGGGGCGAAATTGCCGCCCAGCTCGGCAAAGCCGACCTCTTCCGCCCTTTCTGGGCGGAAGGGCCAAGGGCGCCCGGTGAAACCGACTGGCTGCGCCTCTTCGAGGGCGACCGCCCCGTGCTTATCCTGCTCGACGAGATGCCGCCCTACTTCCACTACTACGCGACCCAGGCGGTGGGCAGCGGCACGGTCGCCGATATTGCCGTGCGCGCCTTCGCCAATCTGCTGACGGCGGCGGGCAAGAAGAAGAATGTCTGTGTTGTGGTCTCCGATCTGGCCGCCGCCTACGATACCGGCGGACGGCTGATCAACCGGGCGCTGGAAGACGCCCGCGCCGAACTGGGGCGTCAGGAGCGCGCCATTACCCCCGTCGATCTCGCCGCCGATGAGGTCTATGCGATCCTGCGTAAACGCCTGTTCGCTTCCCTCCCCGATGAGCGCGAGATTGCGGCGATTGCGGCAGCGTTCGGGGGCAAGCTCGCCGAAGCGGCAAAGGCGAAGACTGTGCAGCGCTGCGCCGAGGCGATTGCTGACGAAATCCGGGTGACCTATCCGTTCCATCCGCGCCTGAAGAACCTGGTGGCGCTCTTCAAAGAAAACGAGCAGTTCAAGCAGACCCGCGGCCTGCTTGAACTCGTCTCGCGCCTGCTCCGCTCGGTGTGGGAACGCCCAACGAACGACGTCTACCTGATCGGTCCGCAGCACTTCGACCTTTCCATCCCCGATGTGCGCGACAAACTGACCGAGATCTCCGCCATGCGCGACGTGATTGCCCGCGACATCTGGGATGCGCAACGCGCGTCGCACGCGCAGGTGATCGACGCGCAGCGTGGCTCCGACGCCGCCGCGCAGGCGGCAGCGCTGCTGCTGACCGCCAGCCTCTCGACGGCAGTGAATGCGGTCAAGGGGTTGACCCGCGAAGAACTCGTTGGGTGCCTGATTGCGCCCGACCGCGAGCCGTCCGAGTTTCTGGCGGCGTTCGAGGAGTTGCAGAAATCGGCGTGGTATCTGCACCACACGCCCGAAGGGCGCTTCTACTTCGACCGGCAGGAGAACCTGACGAAACTGCTCCAGAGCCTGGCGACCGAAGCGCCGGAGGCGCAGATCGATGAGTTGATCCGCTCGCGCCTGCGCGAGATGTTCCAGCCAAAGCGCAAAACCGCCTACGAGGAGGTGCTGCCGCTGCCGCGTCTCGATGAGGCGGCGGAACGGGTTCGGCGCGGGCGCACGCTGCTGATCGTCAGCCCCGACGCGAAGATCCCGCCCGATGAGGTGCAGCGATTCTTCGACGGCTTGAGCCAGAAAAACCATCTCCTGGTGCTCACTGGCGACAAAACCGCGATGACCAGCGTCGAGAAGGCGGCGCGCCAGCTCTACGCGGCGCAGAGGGAGGATGCCCGCATCCCCAGGGGTCACCCGCAGCGCGATGATCTGGAGCGCAAACTGGCTGCCTATGAGCAGGATTTCACTACCACGATCCTCAACCTGTTCGATAAGGTGCTCTTCCCGATCCAGCGCCCCGGGCGCGAGCCGCAACTCGTCGCCAAGCCGCTCGACATGACCCGCGACACCACCAGGCCGTTCGATGGCGAGGCGCAGATCGAGAAGACCCTGACCTCGAACCCGCTCAAACTCTACCTCGATGTTGAGAAGGATTTCGATGCTATCCGCGAAAAGGCGGAGGATTTGCTCTGGCTCGCCAATCAGGACGAGACGTGCTGGACAGACGCTGCCGACCGCTACGCCGAGCAGCCCGGCATGCCCTGGCTCCCGCCGCGCGGTCTCGACCACCTGCGCACGATTGCGATCAACCGTGGCCTGTGGGAGGACCTCGGCAAGGGCTACGTGACGAAGAGGCCCAGACCAAAGCGCACCAGCGTGCAGGTGTCGCTGATCACTGGTCCCGATGACCAGGGGTTTGTGCGGTTGCGGATCAATGCGGTTAACGGCGGTCCGACGCCGCAGATCTTCTACGCTGAAGATGGCGATGTTTCGGAGCGCAGCCCGCTGCTGACCGACACCGAACTGCGCACGAATGCGCTGCGCGTGGCGTTCCTGGTGAAAGACCCGACCGGACGCTACGAAACCGGCGATCCCTACATCTGGACCAACCGGCCGATCCTGCGCAACCACCTGTTGAGCGCGACGGGCAACGCTTCGTTGAACTGTTCGTCGCGCCGCGCGGCGAGATTCGCTACACGCTCGACGGCAGCGAGCCGCGCCACGGCATCCCCTACGACGGACCGTTCGCCATCGGCGATGGTGAGACGCTGGTGCGCACATTTGCCAGCGCCGACGGGCTGGAGACGAAGGAAGACTTCCGCTTCGGCGAGCGCGGGCGCAAAGAGGTGAAAATCATCGCCGAACGACCGGCGCGGCTGGTCCATCGCGCGCTGATGAAACTCGACTCACGGGCGAAGACGTTCGAGGGGTTGCAACTCGCCGGGGAACGACGCGCGACGTTCGAGAATGTCACGCTCACCGTCGGGCAGGGGGCGCAGGTCATCAACGTCATCATCGGCGAGATCGCGGTTGACGCCGCTTTCCTCACTCGCCTGCTGACCCAATTGACTGAGCAGGTCGCGCCCGATGCGCCGGTGACGATGGCGTTCAAACGAGCGCATTTCACTGCCGGACACGACGCGCAGGAGTTCGCCAATCGCCTGGGCCTTTCGCTGACGCAGGAGAACATCGAACAATGAGCGCGAAGCCTGAAACGATTGACTTCGGCGCGCCGGCCACCTTCGGCGCCTACGTCTTTCGCGTCGAAATTCCCGCCGCGCGCAGCCAGCCGGTGCGGATCGTCGAGGAGTACGGCTACCGCGGCGAGGAAAACGGCATTCCGCGCGAAGAGCCGCGGGTGGTGCTCGAGCGGCGCATCTGGACGCAGATCGCCGAAACGGCGCAACGCGAGTTCAATGCGCGCCTCAAGGCGGCGAAACTGCGCCCCGGTCGCTGGCACACCGGCCCCAACCGCGTCGAGCGGCTGCTGGGGCGCGAGCTGTGCGTGCTGGCGTGGGCCGCGGAAGGCGCCGCCGACGACGAACTGCCGGTCATCTGCCAGAAGTGGGAGGCGCTCCGCCCTGAAGAACGCTGGTGGCTGTTCACCAAAACCGTGGCGGAGGCAGGGCTGCCCGAAGACCGCGACCGCGGCTGGCGCAGGGCGCTGCGCGCCGCGCTCGCCGACGGCAACACCCGCCGCCGCCCCCGACCCGCCGACGACGACCTGACCACCCTGCCGCTGTTCAGGGAACTGGGAAGCGAAACGTAATTCAAAGGAACACAGATGACCAGCGAACTCGTGCGAAAAGCGGACGCAATCATTCGGGAAGAAGCGCAACGGCTGGGGGTTGGCGTTCGCCGGATTGTGCTGTTTGGCAGCCGTGCGCGAGGCACGGCGCGTCCCGATAGCGATTGGGACTTTCTCATCATCGTCGATCGTGTCCTGGAGCGCCCTTTGCGGCTTCGATTGGAGACGAACATCGGCGTGCGCCTGGTATTGGAGCGATTGCCATCAGATGTGCTGATTCTTGCCGAAAGTCAGTTCGAAGAGCGCAAACGCGATGTCGGGCACATTGCGTACTACATCAATAAAGAAGGTATTACGCTATGAGTCCTCCAAGTGTGCAGGCCTGGGTGCGCAAAGCAGAGAGCGATCTCAAGGTGGCGCGCGACGAATTGGCGACATCGGAACCAGCCACCGATGCTGTTTGCTTCCACTCTCAGCAATGCGCAGAGAAGTACCTGAAAGCCTATCTCATTTGCCATCAACAGGAGACTCCGCGCACGCACAACATTGCCGATCTCCTGCGTCGCTGCATGGACATTGACATTCGATTCCGGCAACTGCTGGAGTCTGATGTTCCGTTGCTCACCTCATATGCAGTGGCAATGCGGTATCCTGGAGATGAGCTTTTTCCTCCGGTAGAAGAGGCTCGTGATGCTGTGCGTCTGGCTGAACAGGTCAAGGAGTTTGTCTGGGCGAGACTGACTGAGGCAGGCTGCCTTCAGCTGGATTAGCTGCGGGCTGATGGTCAGGGGGCGGATGTTCGGGCTGAAGCCCTCACTGAGGACGTGGAAGCCCCTGCGGGGCTACGTTTGCCGTCCGTGCGGGTGATGATCCGTGCGAGCTGACGCCTGTGCTGAGGACGGGGATGCTCTGCGCGGCGGGCTGATGAACATTAAGAAATACATCCGGTAGACTCGTGCTGCCAGGTCGTGCGTCCTTTGAGCTGCGGGCTAAAGCCCTTGCTGAGAACCTGGAAGCCCCGTTGGGGCTGACCCCGGACCAGCAGACGTTCGGGCTCAAGCCCTCACTCAGGACGTGGAAGCCCCGTTGGGGCTGACCCCGGACCAGCCCCGCAGGGGCTTGCACGAACTAAGCAAGGGCTTCAGCCCGCAGCGCCCAGGAATACCGAACTATTTTCTTAATCTTCATCAATCGCCAGATGCGCGTCGTGGGTAATGCGGCGCCAGAGCGTTCACCGCCGCCAGGCGATCTCGAAGGGTCCCACCTCCTTGAGAAGCGCGCGGGCGGCCTCTTCGGACTCCATATTGAAAACCGGCACCAGCACCTGGGGGCGCGAGATCCCCTTGCCCTCGGCGGCGGCGCGCTCGGCGGCGTTGGCCAGCACGCGCGCCGCGACAACCCCCACCAGCAGGCCGGCCACCAGACCAAGCACCAACCCCGCGATGGCCCAGGTGAGCGCCCAGATGATCACGCCGGGCAAGTCTTCCAGCATGGCCATGTTGCGGATCTCGGTGAACCCCATCGAGACGAAGCCCAGGAAGCCCAGCGCCGCCGCGCCCGTCGCCGCCCCGCCAATCGTCGAACCGAGAATGATGCGGTTCTTGAAGCTCTCGACCGACTCGCCAAGGCCGAGGAACGAACTCGGACCGGGCTCGCTGGAACCGACGGTCACGCCCCGAAAACCGCTGGCCTGCAATGACGCGGCCGCCAGCGCCGCATCGCGGGGGTCGGTGAAGGTTGCCACCAGGGTTGCCATAGTGCGGATCCTTTCAAGCTATCTGGAAGGAGCGTCACGGCTATTGTACTACGTCAGGTTCCATGCGGCGTCGCCGCACACCCTGCAATAACCTGGTCACTTGCCGCAGCTTCTGCTGCGAGGAGGTTCGGAGGGGTTGCACCCCTCCGAACGTTCCCCTTCCAGGGGGGTTTCAGGAGGTTCTGGCGGCTGCGCTGTCAGAACCTCCCGAACCCCGAGGTTAGCCCGGTTCGACAGCAACCAGGGCCTGTGCTACAATCTGAGGCCATGGTGCCGTCAACCGCAACTGGAGGGAGCCATGCGGATCGAGCGTAACCTGGGCATGGACCTGGTGCGTGCCACAGAGGCCGCAGCGCTGCGTAGCGGCCGCTGGATGGGACGCGGCGACAAGAACCGCGCCGACCAGGCCGCCGTCGATGCGATGCGTTACGCGCTCGACAGCGTGCCAATGAACGGCGTGGTGGTGATCGGCGAGGGAGAAAAAGACGAAGCGCCGATGCTGTACATCGGCGAACGCCTGGGCAGTGGCGAGGGTCCCGAGATGGACGTGGCCGTCGATCCGGTCGAGGGCACGACGCTGCTGGCCGAAGGTATGCCCGGCGCCATCGCCATCGTGGCCATTGCTGAACGCGGGTCGTTCTACAACTGGCAGGGCATCGCCTACATGGACAAACTGGCCGTCGGCGAGCGCGCCAAAGGGGTGATTGACATCAACGCTCCGGTGGCCTACAACGTGCGCGCCGTCGCCCGCACGCTCGGCAAGCAGCTCGAAGATGTGACCGTGGTGGTGCTGGATCGCCCCCGGCACAAGGACTTGATCAAAGAGATCCGCGAGACGGGCGCGCGGATCAAACTGATCCTCCACGGCGATGTCAGCGCCGGGATCATGACCGCCATCGAGAATCCGCCGGCCGACATCCTCATGGGCATCGGCGGCGCGCCAGAGGCGGTGATCACTGCGGCGGCGCTCAAGTGTATGGGGGGCGAGATCCAGTGCAAGGTCTGGCCCCGCAACGACGAAGAACGCGCCAGGATCGCCGAGCTGGGCATTGATGTCAACAAGGTCTACACCACCAACGACCTGGTTAAAGGCGAAAATGTCTACGTCGCCGCGACGGGCATTACTCCCGGCGAGTTCCTGCGCGGCACGGAGTACTTCGGCGGCGGTGCCCGCACCCACAGCGTGGTGATGCGCTCCCGCTCCGGCACGGTGCGCTACATTGATGCCACCCATCGCTGGGATAAGCTCATGCGCATCTCGAATATGCCCTACGCGTGATGGGTGTGCAGGTTGAGAGTGCGGCGCGCCAGCGCCTGAACCTGGCACAATCGCCGGGGATCGTCGCCGCGCTGGCCCTGACGCTGGGCGGAATCGTCGGCGGAGCGGCGGCCTTCGGGCCGCTCTATGTTCTGGCTGGCGCGCTTGCGCTGCTGGCTGGCTATGCAATGCTCGTGTCCACGTCGGCCGGCCTGCTTAGCGTGTTCGCCATCAGCGCCATTCTGCCCTTCGCCACCTTACCCTTCAAGGCGATTATCACCCCCAATTTCCTGACCCTCGCCCTCGTCGCCCTGCTCGGGGTGTGGACGCTGCGTATGCTGGCCCACCCCACCGAGTACGAACTGCGGATCAGCCCCCTGGGCCTGCCCATCCTGGCCTTCCTTGGCCTGACCTTCTTCTCGCTCTACCTGGGCGCCCGCGGCCTGCCGGATCAGGCAACGCTGCACAACTACGCCAAGTACACGCTGGGCGTGCTGCTCTACTTCAGCGTGGTCAACTGCGTCCGCACGCGCGCCGAGGCCCGCCTCATCCTGCGCGGCCTGATCCTCAGCGGCGGCGTCGCGGCCCTGATCGGCCTGATCCTCTGGGCCCTCAACGCCGACCTGACGCTCCGCATCTTGCTCGGCCTCGGCCCGCTGGGCTACCCTACCAGCGGGCGCGTCCTGCGCTTCGTCGAGGATGATCCCGCCGGCCTGGAGCGGGCGATTGGCTTCGCAGTGGACCCGAACAGCTTCGGCGGGATGCTGGCCCTGGTGCTGGCCCTGGCCGCGGCCCAACTGGTGGCCCGCCAGCCGGTGATGCGCCGCTGGCTGCTGGGGGCCCTCGTCGCCGTGATGCTCCTGACCCTGCTGCTCACCTTCTCGCGGGCGGCGCTGCTCGGGCTGATCGTCGCCGCGGCCTACCTGGCCACGTTGCGCTATCGCCGCCTCTGGTGGGTCATGATCGGCGCCGCGCTGCTCGGCGCCGCTCTGCTCTTCGGCCTGGGGTACGCCGGGGCCTTCATCGAGCGCCTGATCAGCGGGTTGCAGTTCCGCGACCAGGCCCAGCAGATGCGCCTGGCCGAGTTTCGCAACGCCATCGCCATTATTCAACGCTACCCGTTCTTCGGCATCGGCTTTGGCCAGGCGCCCGATCTCGACCTGACCGCCGGGGTGAGTAGCATCTACCTGGCGATCGCCCAGCGCATGGGCCTGGTGGGCCTGGCGGCCTTCCTGGGCATTGTCGCCGCCTGGTTCGCCCGCACCATCGCCAGCCTGCCCGACCTCGACGATGAACGGGTCAACTGGCTCCTCGGCTGCCAGGCCGGCGTGGTGGCCGCCCTGGCCGTCGGTCTGGCCGACCACTACTTCTTCAACATCGAGTTCAGTCATATGAGCGCCCTGCTCTGGGGAACGCTGGGGTTGGGGATGGCGATTGTGGCCCTGCCCGGACCTGAGGAGCCCTGGGAAAGCGGGTTGCTCCGCTAAAAGCCGGTTGGAGGGGAATGGGGAAACCTGGTTTCCCCATTCCCCTCCAGGCCGCCAGGTTTACGCTTGTTTTCCTGGGAGGGCGAGGCTCTCCCGGCGGGCAGTTCAGGTATGCTATAATCTCGACACCTTTCCAGGCCCTCCCGGGGGCGGACGAGGAGTTACGCCGATGAAGCTGACCTGTCTGCAAGAGAACCTGAAGCGCGGCCTCGCCACCGTGAGTCATGCCGTGGCCGGCAAGAGCACGCTCCCGATCCTTGCAAACGTGCTGCTGGCCACCGATGGCGGCCGGCTCAAACTCGCCGCGACGAACCTGGAGATTGGCATCACCCACTGGATCGGGGCCCAGGTGCAGGACGAGGGGGCGATCACCGTACCGGCCCGACTCCTCGCCGACGTGGTGGGGGGCCTGCCGAACGATCGCGTGACCCTCACCCTCGACGCGCGCACCCAGACGCTGCGGGTGGAGTGCGGGCGCTTCGTCAGCAACATCAAAGGCGCCGACGCCGATGATTTTCCCACCATCCCCTCGATCGCCGATCGCGAGGCGACGACCAGCCTGCCCGCCGATGTGCTGCGCCAGGCGATCGAACAGGTGGCCTTCGCCGCCGCCACCGACGAGTCGCGCCCGGTACTGGTGGGCGTACTGGTGCGCCTGCGGGAGCAGACGATGTTCATGGCCGCCGCCGACGGCTTCCGGCTGGCGACCCGGCAGGTCCCCCTTGCTGAAGTGGTCAGTAAACCGGTGGAGTTTATCGTGCCGGCCCGCGCCCTGCTCGAACTGGCGCGCATCGCCGGGGAAGTCGAGGGCAACGTCGGCATGATCGTGACGCCGGGCGGCGGCCAGGTGCTCTTCCATACCGCCACCACCGAGTTCGTGTCCAGCCTGATTGACGGGAAGTTCCCTGACATTGAGCGCGTGATTCCCCAACAGTACGCCACGCGGGTAGTTGTGGACACGGCGGAACTGGCCAAGGCAGTAAAGCTGGCCTCGTATTTTGCGACCGCCAGCCAGAACGCGATCAAGCTGACGATGGAACCGGGCGGCGAGCTGGGCCCGGGGCGCCTGGTGATCAGCGCCAACGCCGCCGATGTGGGCGATAATCGGGGTGAACTGGACTGCCTGGTGCAGGGGGAAGGCGGCCAGATCGCGCTGAACGTGCGCTACCTGAGCGATCTGCTGGGGGTGGTAAAAACCGCGCAACTGGCGATCGAAACCCAGTCGCCACAAAGCCCGGGCGTGTTCAAGCCGGTGGGGCAGGAGGGGTACCTGCACATTATTATGCCGATGAGTATTCGTTGAGGTGAACGTTCACTTCAACGAGACGAGAACGATGCTTCCGGGAAGCCCGCGCCCTCCCGGACCCCTGTCTCTTATACACATCT
>JAOACN010000631.1 GCA_026417815.1 Chloroflexaceae bacterium
AGATGTGTATAAGAGACAGGCGCATATACTTGCCGCTGCGCGTCTCAGGGAAGGCCGAGACCTCGATGTAATCCTCGGGAACGGCGACCACGCCCTTCTCGTTGCGCACCAGGTCGTCGAGGCGCCGGCGGTCGGTGCTGGTGAGGCGGCGGCCAGGGGCGGTGAGAATAAAGGCGACGGGGGTAAGGCCCTTCTCGCGGTGGGGCGCGCCGACGACGATGCAGTTGCCGACGGGCGAGTCGGGGGTGATCTGCTTATCGCGGAGGATGGCGCCCTCGATCTCCTCGGTGCCCATGCGGTGCCCGGAGACGTTGATCACATCGTCGGAGCGACCGTGGAGGGTGAACGAGCCATCGGCGTACTTCATCGCGAAGTCGCCCTGGACGTAGGCCCACTCGCCGTTGGGGCCGCGCCGCCAGTAGGTCTTCACGAAGCGTTCGGCATCGCCGCGCCACGCGCTCAAGGGGCGCTCGCCGCGCACGACGGCCTCCAGGGCAGGTACGTCGCCCCAGATCGTGCGGGTGAGGTAGGGGTAAGCGGCGGTAATAACAATCTCGCCCTTCTCCTCGAAATCGGCCGGGCGGTAGACCGGCTCGCCGCCCTCTGGCGGGGTCTCGGCCACCCAGACATCGCCGATGATCCAGGGCAGGGGGTAGGTGTGCGCGTCGGGGCGCAGCGGGAAATCATCGTTGCCGTAGAAGTGGGTCCAGACGATCCCGCCGTGCTCGGTCGCCCAGTAGGAGTTGATGTACTGGGGCGACATAATCTCCATGCCGAACTGCTGGACCGCGGGCGAGACGGGCTCGGCGCAGAAGGTGCAGACGCGCAGCGAGCTCATGTCGTACTGCTGCACGTCGGCCACGTTCTGCGGATTGGTCATCACCGACTTGAGGAAGGTGACGCCGGCCTTGAAGACCCGCACCTGGTTGCGCTCGATGACGCTGGCGAAGCGCCCGGCACTGGGGAAGACCGGCGAGCCTTCGAGCAAGATGCTGGTGCAGCGGCTGGCGAGGCTGGCGGTGATCATGTAGCTCTGGCCGGTGATCCAGCCCGGATCGGCCACGACGAAGACCGTGTCACCCGGCTCGGCGTCGAAGCTAACCTTCATGGTGTGGACCAGGCTGGCCACGTAGCCGCCGTGGACGTGCACGACGCCCTTGGGCTTGCCGGTGCTCCCGCTGGTGTAAATGATGAACATCGGGTACTCGGCGTCCACGGGAGTGCAGGGGGCCAGGCTGGTGAGGACGGCGTAGAACTGTTCGACGGGCAGGGCGAGCAGGTCGGCTTCGGAGGCGACGTTGAGGCCACGGGCGCGGGCGGTGGCGAGGATCTGCTCGAGGGCCTGCGCGGTCAGTTCATGGCTCCAGCGATCGCGCTCGGGGCGCCAGAGGAGTTCCTGGGCGGTGTGCTTGACCACGATCACGGCTTCGACGCGGGGCGGGGAGGCCACGAGCGCCTTGGCGATGGTGGTGCGGATCTGGGACTGCACGGCGACATCGAGGCCGCTCAGTTCCTGCAGGGCCTTGCCGACGCCGCGCATCACATCGGAACGCTCGACGGTGATGTCCTCGGCGATGGTTGCCTGTACCGTCGAAACGATCTTGCTGGCGTGCTCGGGCTTGACGCCCAGTCTGGAGAGCGTTTGCTCGACAATCGCCACCGCCGTCTCAACAGGGATGAACTTGTCGAGCGCCTGGTCGGTGTAGACCTCCTTATAGGGCACGATCTGGGCGTTACGGTAGGCCCCATCGGAGGTGATCACCACGCGGGCGCCGGCATTGTGAATGCGGTCGCTGAGGGTCTTGTCGGAGAAGCCGCCGAAGACGGGAGTATAGATGATGCCCAGGCGCTTGGCCGCCTCGGTGTAGTAGATCTGGTCGAGGATGTTGGGCATATTGAGGGCGATGCGATCACCCTGCTTCAGACCGAGACCGGTAAGCACCAGGGCGGCCTTGACCACCTCGAGCAGCAGGCGCTTGCGGGAGACCTTCTCTTCAGTCACCGGGCCACCGCGACCGCCGTTGAGCGAGTTGTCCCAGCGGTCGCCTTCGAAGACGAGGGCGATCTCATCGCCGTAGCCAAGGAGCACGTGGCGGTCAACTTCGTTGAAACAGGCATTGGTCAGACCGCCTTCGAACCAGCGATAGAAGGGTGGGTTGTCGTCGTTGAAGGCGCGCGCCCAGGGCTGATGCTCGGCCCCGTAGGGCGCCTCAACCGAGGCGCCGGTCGCGGCGTCCAGCCCGGTCCAGCGGTTCTCCGACTCGTCCCAGGTGATCCAGGCCTTGAGGGCCGGATCGTACCAGTGGATCGCGCTGCGGGCGATCGCGCCGAAAAATCCGCCGGGATCGGCCAGGAAAGCGCGGCGTTGGGCCTCCCAATCGGCACGGGAGCGAATGGGGTTCGTGCGCGGCGCGCGAGGGGGGGCGAGGTGCGCGGCCTCGATCATCGGTAAGCCTCCACTTTCAATACTACACCTACCGGGTGTCGTGTCGGTACGACACTGCCAGGTCCGCGTCGGTTGTGACGCGGTGAACAAAGGGGACTATTGGGTAGCGTAACCGGTATGACGCGCTTCGTCAAGGGTGACTTGGGCGGGGGACGCCTACCCGTTCTGGTGGGTGCGCGCAACCCTCGAGGTTGCGCGCTACCTTTGCGCGTAACCCTCCAGGTTGCGCTACGGAATGCTCTGCTCATGGGTGACCACCCGGTAAGGCACGAACCCGCGGGCCCGGTAGTTGGCGAGGGCATAGGGGCCATCCAGGGTGCAGGTATGCACCCAGACGCGCCGGGCGCCATCGGCGTAAGCGCGCTGCACGCCGGTAGAGAGCAGGTGCCGGCCATAGCCGCGCCCATAGAAGGGCGGAAAGAGACCGAAATAGGCCACCTCGGCGCCCGGTTCCTCCGACTCGTGGTTCAGTTCGATGTAGCCAGCGGGCGTGCCGCGCAGGTGGAGCACCAGCACCGAGACGCTCGGACGGGCCAGATAGCTGCCCAGGCGTTCATCGCTCCAGGCGAGCCGGTCAATCCAGTGGTACGGCTCGCCGACGGTGCGGTAGAGAAAGCGGTAGAAGGCGGGCAGCGGCTCGCGGGCCTCGATGATCCGCAGCTCGGGATCGGGGCTGAAGGCCGGGCGGAAGTGCTCGCGGGTCGGCAGTTCCAGATAGGTGGTGGTGACGGTAACGGTCGGCATAGACCGGTTATTGTCGTGGGCAGAACAGCCTGCCCGGGAGGAGGTTCCGGGGGGCATGCCCCCAGAAGCGACTTCCTGACCATACCAGGGCGTATACGCCTCTTATCCTACCACAGGCTGGGACATCTCTGGTTACACGACCGGCCGGCTCTCTTCTGGTAAGGCCGAAGCATTGGCGCAGCCGGTGCTTCGG
Source organism: Chloroflexaceae bacterium (assembly GCA_026417815.1). Lineage (GTDB taxonomy): Bacteria > Chloroflexota > Chloroflexia > Chloroflexales > Chloroflexaceae > JACAEO01. Next base: position 3,384 of record JAOACN010000631.1, read on the forward strand.
CCTTACTCCTTACAATATCGCGCGCTGCGGCGCATAGGGATAGCACAAGTCGCGAGTTGCCTGTATACTACGCTCCAACGATGCACGAGACGAAAGCTGGAGGGGCGCGATGCAACGCTACTCATGGACGTGGCTGCGGACCGTCTGGCGCGCGCGGGTTGAACCGCTGGCGCTTACCGCGCTGCTGCTGACGGGGATGAGTCTGCCGCCGCTGCTGATGCTGGGGGCGCTGACGGCCGGGCAGGCGGCCCGTGTGGCGGTGGGGCTGGGCTGGGTGGCGGGGGCGCTGCTGGTGTTGCGCCTGGCGCCGCTGCTACAGCGGGAGGGCTGGCGCCTGGCGGCGCTGGCGCTGATCCTCGCGGGCGCGCTGGCCGGGGCGTGGTTCGCGTTCACGCCAGCGGCCCAGGCGCAGGGCGGGTTGAGTTTCAAATCCGCGCCGCGCATCTCGCAGGGGGCCTTCGGCCAGATCCTCGCCGCCGCCGGCTCGCCAGCAGCGCCGCACGCCGATGAACTCTACAGCATCATTGTGGCCTACGGCCTCGATCCGGCGGTGGCGCTGGCCTTCTTCCAACACGAGTCGCAGTACTGCACCACGGGCGCCTGCGCGCGGGGCGATCTGCGGAACTGGGGCATGCAACGGCGGGCGATCCGCGCCGAACGCTCCCCCGGCGTGGTGCAGGGCTTCGCGCGCTACCACACCTGGCAGGACGGGGTCCGGGACTGGTGCGAACTGATCCTCGGCTACGTCAATCGGGGGATGGATACAGTCGAGAAGGCCGTGCCGGTCTATGCGCCGCAGTCGGATGGGAACGTGCCGACAGCCTACATCGGGGCCATCCGGCGACAGGTATCGGCCTGGTCGGGCCGGGTCATCGGCGAGCCGTCGTTACGGGCGTATGATGGGTCGCTGGAGCAGGCCCTGGTCGCCGAGACCTTTCTGGCCTCCGATGTGCAGTTTCATCCCACCTGGGCCTTTCACAACTACATGCTGAGCGAGGCCCACGCCGGGCGACCCCTCGGCGCGCCGCTGGACGAGAGTCGCATCATCAATGTCGGCGGCCAGCGCTTCGCGGTGCAGGTCTTCGCCCTCGATACGCTGTACACGCCGGTCGCCGCGACGGCCAGCGAGACCAACTGGGCCGATGTGCGCCGCCTCAGCGACCTGCTGCGCCAGGGGCCGGCGCCCACGCCCGCGCCGACGAATACGCCGCCCAGGCGGTGAAGGTATGTCCTGGGGCCGGTGGGGGCAACTCTCCGAGGTGGGGCAACCCGGAGAGTTGTCCCACGGAGGCCCCACGGGTCGCGGAGAATGGTTCAGCAGAGGCCATACTGCTCCAGAAGGGCGGAGTCGGCCAGCAGGGGGGCGCCGGGGCCGTCGTAGGCCACCAACCCCTCGTGGAGCACAATTACCCGCGGGAAGGCCTCGGCGACCATGGCCAGGTCGTGGGTGGCGACGAGCATGGCCTGGGGCAGGGCGCGCAGCAGGGCGATCAGGCCGCGGCGGGCGCGGGGATCGAGGCCAGCGGAAGGCTCGTCGAGGGCGAGCAACGCCGGGTCCATGGCCAGGACGGTCGCAATGGCGACCCGTTTGCGCTGCCCCAGGCTGAGATGGTGGGGCATGCGCCGTTCAAAGCCGCTCATGCCCACCTGCTCCAGCGCCCGGGTTACCCTGGCCCGCACCTCGGCTTCGGCCAGGCCCATGTGCAGCGGCCCGAAGGCGACATCATCGAACACGGTCGGCGAAAAGAGCTGGTCGTCGGGGTCCTGGAAGACCATGCCCACCCGCGCACGGATATGGCGCACGGTGGCATTGCTGACCGGCGCGCCCTCCACCAGCACGGTGCCGGAGGTGGAGCGCAGGACGCCGTTCAGGTGCAGGAGGAGGGTGCTCTTGCCTGCGCCGTTGAGCCC
>JAOACN010000685.1 GCA_026417815.1 Chloroflexaceae bacterium
AGATGTGTATAAGAGACAGCTGGGGTACGATGCCAAGGCGCAGGCAGGCCAGCGCCAGGCCGTTCAGCAACTCAACCTTTGCGGATGAGACGCTGATCTGCAGCCGCCCGGCATTTGACCCCTCGGCGTAGGCGCCGTCGCCGTCGACGAAGCCGGCGAGGAAGTGGAGCAGCGCCGTGCGGTCCAGGCTAAGCACCCAGGCGTCCAGGTTGTCGCGAATCTCGGCGAGGCGCGCGGCGGGCTCGCGCCGGAAGCTGATCCGATCCTCGACGCTGCCGCGGATTGTACGCCCCTCGAAATCGGCCGCCGTCTCGCGCTCGCGCTTGTAGGTGAAGGGCGTCCCGAAGGCCTGCTCAAAACTGCGCTCGACGGCAGCGATGAAGTCGGCCTTCTCAGGGGTTGGCTTCTGGACGAAGGTGACCGAGCCATTCGTTTCGCGCAGGTTGATGTAGCCGTCGGAGAGGATCGCGCCGGCCAGGTACGCCAGGGCGGGGTCTGTCGCCGTCTCGGTGAGGGCCGGGATCTGGTCAACGACGGTCACAAACTCCTCGTCGGCCAGCACGGCATCGAGGCGCTTCTTCGTCAGCCGCCGGTTGTGGATCGTGAACATCTTGTGGTCGGCGGTGAGGCGCAGGTTGTTCTCGTCGGTGCGGCCCGTCTGCGAGACCGTAATCGGGATGACCTCGGAGGGCTTGCGGCCGGCGGCGATAATCCGGCGCCAGACCGGGCGGAGGGCGCCGCTGTCGAACGAGAGGATCCGCAGCCCGTGGCCCTCCTCCAGCAGGCCGAACGCTGCCTCGGCGCTGAGCAGGCCGCGGTCGGTAAGGATGCGCGTCTCCGGCGCCACGCAGGTCATGCCCCCTCGGGCCGTAAGAATGGCCTGGGCGGCGACCATGCCGTGGAAGTCCTCGGGCGCGGTTTCGACGCGAATGAGGATGACCTTCTCGCCCAGGTTGGCGAGGTGCTCGGCCTCATCGGGGTCGAACACGGCCTTGCCGCTGGCGGCCCCCGGCGAAGCGGGCAGGCCAGTGGTAAGCGGCGCGGCCTTCTTGCGCGCCTCGGGGTCAATCGTGGGGTGGAGCAACTGGTCGAGGGCCGCCGGGTCCACCCGTTGCACGGCGGTGGCCTTATCAATCACACCCTCGCGGCACATATCCACGGCGATCTTCACCGCTGCGGCGCCGGTGCGCTTGCCGGCGCGGGTCTGCAACATCCACAGCTTGCCGCGCTCGATGGTAAACTCGACGTCCTGAACATCCTTATAATGATGTTCGAGTTGCTTGGCAATCTGGTGGAACTGCTCGTAGACCTCGGGCATCTCCTCCTTCAGCTTGCTGATCGGCTGGGGCGTGCGGATGCCGGCCACCACGTCCTCGCCCTGGGCATTAACCAGATACTCGCCGTAGAAGACGTTCTCCCCGGTGCTCGGATCACGGGTGAAGCAGACGCCGGTGGCGCAGTCCTCGCCCATGTTGCCGAAGACCATCGCCTGCACGTTGACCGCCGT
>JAOACN010000231.1 GCA_026417815.1 Chloroflexaceae bacterium
GCTGCAACCGGGGCAGACGAACTACCGCCGCAACTACGCGATTGTGTTGAGCGACACCCTGCGCTATGACGAGGCCCTGGCCGAGGCGCGGCGGGCGCTGGAGACGTTGCGCGCTCAGCCCGGAGCGGAAGAGGAGATCGCCGTCACCCGGCGCCTGATCGAGTTGATTGAGCAGGCGCGGGCGGGAGGGTAGGACGGCGTCCGAGAAGGGCCGAAGCATTGGCTGCGCCAATGCTTCGGCCTTACAGGAAGTTGCATGACCTTTACCTGGACCTTCACGCCGCTGGGTGAGGCGGCGCTGCTTGCCGAGGCGGTCACCGCTGACCACGAGGCGGCCAATCGGGCGGCCCTTGCGGCCGCCGCCGCCCTCGAAGCCGGGCGGCCGCCCGGCTTTATTGCTGCTACCCCGGCGATCGCTTCGCTGCTGGTGTGCTTCGATCCGCTGGTCGCCGGCCATGCCGCGATGACGGCCATCGTGCGAGCCTTGCTGGAGGATCCACCCCCGTTGCGGGAACAGGGGCGCGTGGTGACGATCCCGGTGACCTACGGTGGCGAGGCCGGCCCCGACCTGGAAGAGGTGGCGGCGATCCTGGGCATAACGCCCGCCGAGGTGGTAGCGGCGCACACCTCCGGCCCGTTCCGGGTAATGATGATCGGCTTCGCCCCGGGGTTCCCCTACATCGGGCCGCTGCCCCCGCGCCTGCGCGTCCCCCGGCGCGCCACGCCTCGCGCCACCGTGCCTCCCGGGTCAGTGGCCCTCGCCGCAGGGCTGACCGGCATCTACCCGGCGCGCCTCCCGGGCGGCTGGCACGTGATCGGCCGCACCGCTCTGCGTCTCTTCGACGCCGCCGCCGAGCCGCCGGCGTTACTGGCGCCAGGCGATCTGGTGCAATTCGTGGCCGATGCTTGACGTGCTCGCCAGTGGCCCCTTGCTGACGGTCCAGGATCTGGGGCGAACCGCCGCCCGGCGCTACGGCGTGCCCGCCAGCGGCGCGATGGACCGCTTCGCCCTCGTCGCGGCCAACCGGCTGGTGGGCAACCCGCCAGACGCGGCGGCGCTCGAGATCACCGCCGGCGGCGCCGAACTGGTCCTGAGCGCCCCGGCGCTGGTCGCCGTCACCGGGGCCGATCTGGGCGCCCGCTGCAATGACCGGCACCTCCCCCTCTGGACAGCGGTGCGGGTGGGGCGCGGCGAGCGTATCCGCTTCACGGGTCGTTCCGGGGAGTGGGGCGCGCGGGCCTACCTGGCCGTCACGGGGGGCATCGCCGTACCCATCGCGCTTGGCAGCCGGGCCACCGACCTCGCGGGCGGGTTCGGCGGGCTGGCGGGCCGTGCCCTCCCCCCGGGGGACCGCCTGCCGATCGGCCCACCGCCGCCGCTGGCGGAGTTGGCGCCGGGGCGCTACTGGCCGCCCGAGCTGCGCCCGCCCTACGGCTCCAGGCCGACACTGCGGCTGCTTCCCGGGCCGCATGTCGGCGGCTTCGGCCCCGAAGCCCTGGAGTTGCTCACCACGCGGATCTGGCGGGTTGGCGCAACCTCCAACCGCATGGGCTACCGGCTGGAGGGGCCGCCTCTGGCGGCCCTGCGCCCCTTCGACCTGCCCTCCCTTGGCGTCGTTCCCGGCGTCATCCAGGTGCCGCCGGATGGCGCGCCTATCCTGCTCATGGCCGACGCCCAGACCACGGGGGGCTATCCGGTCATCGGCACGGTAATCGGCGCCGATCTGCCGCTGGCGGCGCAACTGCTCCCCGGCGACGCACTGCGCCTGACCCTGGCCACGCTGGAGGAAGCCCTGGCCGCCCATCGCGCCCTGGTGGCAATGCTGAACCAGCCGCTCGACGCCGACGAGGGCGACCTGCTGGCGGCCATGGCGGGGTGGTGGTAGGGCCGAAGCAGCGGCTCCGCCGCTGCTTCGGCCCTACTGGGATGACGACTTCCCCAGCCCGGTCAGGTCCGCACGCCGATCATCACGTTGCTCACCACGAGGACCAGCAGCGCGCCCAGGGAGGCCAGCGGCGCCCAGCGCCCCAGGCCCCGCAGGGGGTTGCGCCCGCCAACGGCCATATGCGCCAGCCCGGCGGCCAGGATGCCGATGAGCGGGTGCAGAATGAAGGGGAAGCTTAGATAGCGCGCCTGAGCCGCGCCCGAGGTGTTGAACAGTAGAAACACCCAGTAGATGATGCCAAGCCCGACCTGAAGATCTACCAGCACGGGAAACACGCGGGTGACAGGATTGCGGGGAGCGCCGGGCCGGTAGGTGACGACGAGGTAGATCGCCATGGCTACGATCGCCAGCGGCAGGACCATCTCGCCAAGAATGCTGTGGATCTGGAAGACGATGTTGAATACGGTACCCATGATGCTTTCTTTCAAGGGCGGAGGAGGGTGGGAAAACCTGATTTTCCCATGCCTCCGCCTGGCTGGGAACAGACAGTAGCGCAAGCTGGAGGGTTGCGCGGGGTCAGGGAGGATCCTGTCCTCCCGGAAACCCTCTTCTCACACCATCGAGGAAGGTGGGGAACCCGGGGTTCCCCACGCCCCTGCCCGTCCGGGAACGGACCATAGCGCACTCCTCCGGGTTGCACGCGCCATCAGGCGCCGCCAACTATACCCGAAGGTAGGGTGACGCGCAAGTTGAGACGGCCGGGCGGGCCGACTTTACCTCACCCCCACTGGACCTGTAGGCGAAGGCGTATCGTGCCCCGCTCTACGCCACGCACGCCTCGGGGATGACCAGGCTCCAGCGGTTGACCAGCCACTGGCCCTCGCGATAGTGCAGGTCCGCGCGGAAGCAGAGCTGCCCGCGCTCATAGACGGCGCGGGCATAGCCTACCTGGTGGCGCGCGTTCTGGGGGAAGGGTTTGAGGATCTCGTAGCCCTGGCGCGGGCCGAATCGCTCCGCGCCGCCGCCGACCACGGCCGCGGTTAGCTCTGCGTAGAACTGCGCCCGATGCTGGCGCTCCTCGGCTCCTGCCTCGGCAACGAGCGGCGCGGCGGCGGCGACATCGCCGCTGAACATGGCGTTGGCCCACGTGGTGTGGACCGCGGCGATCTCGGCGCCGGCTTCCCGGCCCGGCGGCGCGCCAGGCAGGCTCTTTTCCAGGAAGCGCGCGCAGGCGTTTCCGGCAGACGCCCACTCGATGACCCGCCACGTCCCCTCGATAGCCTCCATGCGGGTAGCGTAGCACAGGCTGCCGCGGGCGAAGTACACCTCGCTCAGCCCGGTGCGCTGGCGCTCATGCTCGCCGGTGACGCTGCCGAGCAGCTCGAACCGTTCCAGATACGGCCCCAGCAGGCCGCCGGCGGCGGTGAGGCGGATCAGGGCATCGGTGCGCGACAGATAGGAGCGGACACGCTGCTGGCGGCGGGCCGGGTCGGGCTCGGCGAGCAGTTCGAGGGCGGCCGGCTCGTCGCCGGAGAGCATCGCGCTGACCCAGTGGTGATGGACCATAGCGGAGTCGGGATCAGGCGGGGCGATGGTAATGGACACCGGCCCGCGCCCCATCGCGGCGCCGATGGTGACGGGCGCGACGCAGACGAGGAGCAGCAACGTGAGACCAATGAGGGCGAACCAGATCCGGGAGCGGCGTGACGGGCGGGTGGGGGCGGTTGCCATGGGAAAACCTCCAGTGCGCTGATGGGACGACCCATAAGGTGTACCGTTGCGCGGGGCTGGAGGTTGCGGAGATGGGGTATGTTACGAGATTCGGGGCATTTGAGGTTGACCGATGCGGCACAGGTTCACGTAGCCGGTCCGTGGAGGTGTGGAGGTGTGGAGGTGTGGA
>JAOACN010000051.1 GCA_026417815.1 Chloroflexaceae bacterium
GTATAAGAGACAGGTCTATGTCTATGCGATGGGGCCAGGGGGGCCGGGCGCCGAGTTGCACGTGGCCGAGCAACCCGATCTGCCCCCGGCGCGCCCGGGGGCGGGCGGGGTGCACCACGTGGCCTTCCGCGTGCCTGATGAGGACTACGATGCCTGGGCCGAGCGGTTGCGGGCCTTGCGCATCCCCAACAGCGGCAAGGTGGACCGCTACTGGTTTCGCAGTCTGTATTTCCGCGAACCGAACGGCGTGCTGTTTGAACTGGCCACCGATGGGCCGGGCTTCGCAGTGGACGAAGACGAAGCCACCCTCGGCGAACGGGTGGTCCTGCCACCCTTCCTGGAGCCGCAACGCGAGGCGATCCTCGCGGGGCTGAAGCCGTTGGATTAAGGAGCGCCTACTCTTCCTTCCGCTCGCGCGAGCGGAAAACGATCACGATCGGCGTACCCTCGAAGCCATAGCGTTCGCGCAGCCGGTTCTCCAGGTAGCGGGCGTATGACCAGTGGACCAGGGAGCCATCGTTGGCGAAGAAGAGGAACACGGGCGGGTCAACCTGGGGCTGCACGGCGTAATACAGCCGCAAATGCGCACCCTTTTTGGTGGCCATCGGCGGCTGGTCGTGCACGGCATCGCGGAGAAACTGGTTCAGTTCGGCGGTCGGCACGCGCTGCTTGCGGTTGCGCCCGATCTGCCGGGCCACTTCCAGCACCCGGCTCACCCGTTGGCCGGTGAGCGCCGAGATAAACACGATCGGCGCGTAGTCCACGAACTTGAAGGCCTCGCGCACCTCGCGCTCGAAGGCGGTGTAGGTATGGCTGTCCTTCTCCAGCAGATCCCACTTGTTCACCACCAGGGCGATGCCCTTTTTGGCTTCAAGCACCATCCCGGCGATGTGAGTGTCCTGAGCGGTAACGCCTTCGGTGGCGTCAATCAGCAGCAGAGCCACGTCGCAGCGCTCGATGGCGCGCAGGGTGCGCAGCACCGAGTACTTCTCGATCCCCGGCTGAATGCGCCCGGCGCGCCTGATGCCGGCGGTGTCGATCAGCGTCACCGGCTCGCCGTCAACCACAATCGTCGTGTCAATCGTGTCGCGGGTCGTGCCCGGCACGGTTGAGACGACGCTGCGTTCCTCGCCGATCAGCTTGTTGAGCAGGCTCGACTTGCCCACATTGGGCCGCCCGACGATCGCCACGCGCAGGTGCGGCGCTTCCTCGCCCTCGCCCTCGACGGCTGGAAATGTCTCGACCACCCGGTCGAGCACATCGCCGGTGCCCAGGCCGTGGAAGGCGCTCATGGGGATGGGCTCGCCCAGATTGAGGGCGTAAAACTCGACCGCGTTGAGGGCGCGCTCGGGATTGTCGCACTTGTTAACCGCCAGCACCACCCGTTTGGCCATAGGGCGCAGGATCTCGGCCACCTCGGCGTCGGCGGCGGTCAGACCTTCGCGCCCGTCCACCAGAAAGATGACGGTATCGGCCTCTTCGATGGCGTGGCGAGCCTGTTCGCGGGTGCGGCGGGGCAAC
>JAOACN010000111.1 GCA_026417815.1 Chloroflexaceae bacterium
CGCTCGTCGGCAGCGTCAGATGTGTATAAGAGACAGCCCGCGAACACCCATAGATGGGCTACGCCCTCTCAGGCGCGCCAGGTTTCCGTTGGAGCGAACGATGGTGCGCCCCAAAAAACCGGCCTTCCCCGGACCCTTGCCTGCAGTAGTATACCGCACTCCTGTGGAGGCGCGTGGGGAAACCGGGTTTCCCCATATCCTGCCGATCGGGCGGTTGGGGGCGCAGCCCTCCCAAACGTTGCCGGCTCAACACCAGGGCTGATGTAAAGTCCGTCTCCGTCGGCAGGTTGTGGGGCAGCGGCGCCGCCCCACAGGATCTTTTTGCGCTGGTTCCGGCGGTGGCGCCGCCAGAACCAGCGCAAAAAGCGGGGCTGGGGGCATGGGGGGCATGCTCCATCGACTTTGCACAGGCCCCGGGCCTGGCGCTTAGGGGAGCATCCGGCAAGTTCTCGAACGGGAGGGTCTGGGAGGGCAATGCCCTCCCAGAAACCCGCCTCCCAGCCCTTTCGTGTATCAGGACTTGTCGGATGGACCACTTAGCGGGTATATTTGACAAAATTGATCATATATATTAAATTAGGACCGCCCGCGACGAGAGGAGCGCAGTACGGCGCGGGGCCAGCGGCTCCGCCAATCCTGCCAGAGGTAGATGCCCATGACCTATGGCCTTGTCTCACTTGTCGGCGCCGGTCCGGGCGACCCCGAGCTGATCACCCTGAAGGGGCTGCGACGCCTGCGGGCCGCCGATGTGGTTGTTCACGACGCGCTGATCGGGCTAGAGTTGCTGGAGGAGTGCCGCCCCGACGCAGAGATTGTGGACGCCGGCAAGCGCGCCGGCGGCCCCTCCCGCCCCCAGCAGTGGATCACCCGCCTGTTGATCGAGCGGGCACGGCAGGGGCTGCGCGTGGTGCGCCTCAAGGGCGGCGATCCGTTCGTCTTCGGGCGGGGCGCCGAGGAGGCCGAGGCCCTCGTCGCCGCCGGCATCCCCTGGGAGGTGGTGCCGGGCGTCAGTTCGGCGGTGGCCGTGCCGGCCTACGCCGGCATTCCCCTCACCCATCGCGCCTACGCGGCCTCGTTTGCCGTGATCACCGGGCACGAAGCCGCCGACCGGGCCGAGTCGCGCCTGCACTGGCAGGCCCTGGCCCGCGGAATTGACACCCTGGTGTTCCTGATGAGCACGGGCCGGTTGGCCGAGATCAGCGCGCGCTTGATCGAGGCCGGACGTCCGTCCGCAACCCCCGCCGCGGTCATCCGCTGGGGCGCCACCGCCGACCAGACGCAGGTCGTCGCCGACCTCGCCACCATCGCCGAAGCGACGGAGCGGGCCGGCATGACCCCGCCGACGCTGCTGGTCGTCGGCGAGGTCGTCAATCTGCACGCGGCGCTGGCCTGGTTCGATCCGGCCCGGGCCCGCCGGCTGACGCTGTCCGTGGCGGCTGATTGATCGGGTCATTGTGATTCGGAACGCCCTGGACAGCAATCCAACATGGCATGAAGAGGCGCCAATGACAGCAACCGCTCACAGCTCCGTTCGCTGGAACGACACGACCGTGCAGGCCCTCAATCGGCGCTTCCGTGACGCTCCGCCCGAGGCGTTGCTCGCCTGGGCCGCAGCGGAGTTTGGCCGCCTGGCCGCCCTCACCTGTAGCTTCGGTGGCGCCGCTGGTATGGTGTTGCTCGACATGATCGCCCGCCAGCGCCTGCCGATTGCGGTGATTTTCCTCGACACCGACCTGCTGTTTCCCGAGACCTACGCCCTGGCCGCGGAGGTCGAGCGGCGCTATGGCCTGCCGATCATCCGCCAGCGCCCGGCCCTGAGCCTCGAGGACCAGGCGCGCCTGCACGGCCCGGCGCTGTACAGCCGCGATCCCGACCGCTGCTGCGCCATGCGCAAGGTCGCGCCCCTGGCCGAGGCCCTGCGCCCCTACCAGGCCTGGATCAGCGGCATCCGGCGCGAGCAGACCCCCCAGCGCGCCGCCACGGAGCCAGTGGCCTGGAACGCGAAGTACGGTCTGCTGAAACTCAGCCCCCTGGCTGCCTGGAGCGCGCGCCAGGTGTGGGCCTACATCGGCGCGCACGACGTGCCCTACAACCCCCTGCTCGATCAGGGCTACCCCAGCCTCGGCTGTGTGCCCTGCACCCTCCCGGCCAGCGCCGACAACCCGCGCGGCGGGCGCTGGAGCGGCTTCGCCAGGACCGAGTGCGGCATCCATACCTGGTAATCTTATGGAGCAACTATGACTACCACGTCCACGATTGCCCCCCACGGCGGCGCTCTGGTTGACCGGGTGCTGCGCGGCAGCGCCCGCGAAGAGGCCCTTGCCCGTCTCACCGGCGCGGCCAGTGTGACCCTCAGCGATGTCGGTCTCTCCGACCTTGAGTTGATCGCCACCGGGGCCTTCAGCCCGCTGACCGGTTTTCTCGGCCAAGCCGATTACGACCGGGTCGTGGGCGAGGCCCGTCTGGTAAACGGCACGCTCTGGCCCATCCCCATCACGCTCCCCGTTGATGAGGCCGCGGCCCGCGGGTTGCGCGAGGGTCAGCCCGTCGCCCTGCTAGCCCCCGATGGCCGTCTGGCCGGCCTGCTCGAACTGCGCGAACGCTACTACGCCGATCCGCGGCGCGAGGCCGCCGAGGTCTACCGTACGACCGACCCGGCCCATCCTGGCGTGGCGCGCCTCTACGCCCAGGGCGCGGCGCGCCTGGCCGGCGAGGTCTGGCTGGTGGACGCGCCAGCGCGACCCTTTCCCCATCTTCAATTGACCCCCGCGGAGAGCCGCCGGGCCTTCGCCGAGCGGGGGTGGCGCACCGTGGTGGGCTTCCAGACGCGCAACCCGGTGCATCGCGCCCACGAGTACATCCAGAAGGCGGCCCTGGAACTGGTGGATGGCCTGTTCCTGCACCCGCTGGTGGGCGCCACCAGGGACGACGACCTGCCCGCGGATGTGCGCGTGCGATCCTACGAAGTGCTGCTCCAGGGCTACTACCCCGCCACCCGCGCGCTGCTGGCGGTCTTTCCAGCCGCGATGCGCTACGCCGGCCCCCGCGAGGCGCTGCTGCACGCCATCGCCCGCCAGAACTACGGCTGCACCCATTTCATCGTCGGGCGCGACCACGCCGGGGTGGGCAATTACTATGGCGCCTACGACGCCCAGCGCATCTTCGATACGCTGCGCCCCGGCGACCTGGCGATTACGCCCCTGCGCTTCGAGCATACCTTCTATTGCCGCACCTGCGCCAGCGTGGCCTCGTCGCGCACCTGTCCCCACGATAGCAGCCATCACCTCACTCTCAGCGGCACGAAGGTGCGCGAGTTGCTGCGGGCCGGCCAGGCCCCGCCGCCCGAGTTTACCCGCCCCGAGGTCGCGCGGGTGCTGATCGAGGCCCTGCGGGTGGCTTAGAGCCTGTCCCGATCCCCGCTGTATCCGATGACGTGGAGGGCTGCGCCCTCCCTGACGCTCGCGTCAGGCGGGGGAATAGGGAAACCAGGTTTCCCCCATCCCCGCTCCAACCGGCCGCCAGTGGCGGATTGAAGGAGTTATTCGGACAGGCTCTACGAGTTCTTTCAAGGAGGCATTCGGGCTATGACCATCGGCTTCACCCTCTGGTTCACCGGCCTCTCCGGGGCCGGCAAGACGACCCTGGCCCATCTGGTCGAGGCGGAGTTGCGCGCCCGCGGCTACAAGGTCGAGGTGCTCGACGGCGACGTGGTGCGCACCCATCTCTCGAAGGGCCTCGGCTTCTCGCGCGAGGACCGCGACACCAACATCCGGCGCATCGGCTGGGTGTGCGAGGTGCTGACCCGCAACGATGTGGTGGCGATTGCCGCCGCCATCTCGCCCTTCCGCGACACGCGCGACGAGGTGCGGGCGCGCATCGGGCGCTTCGTCGAGGTATTCGTGGATGTGCCTCTGGAGGTGGCAATCGCCCGTGACGTGAAAGGACTGTACCGCAAGGCCCTGGCCGGCGAGATCCCCCGGTTCACCGGGATCAGCGACCCTTACGAGCCGCCCCTGAACCCCGAAGTGACCATCCGCAGCGCCGAGGAGCCGCCCGAGGCCAGCGCCGCCCGCATCCTCGCCGCCCTGGAACGGCTGGGCTATCTCCAGCCCGCGCGCCAGCTTGCCGCCGATTAAGGGTTGAAAGGGGGATGGGGAAACCGGGTTTCCCCATCCCCCTGTCTGAGGGAAGGGTCCGGAGGGAAGGCAGAGGCCCCCCATGGCGAGGATCCGGGAGGGCCGCGCCCTCGCAGGAACACCCGCGTTCGTCGAATGGAGTGACCCATGAGTATCGCCGATCCGACGCGGCCCCTGTCGCACGTTGAGGAGATCAAAATTGCCAATCCGGGCCTGGGCGGGATTCTGCTGGAGGAAATCCGTCATTCCCAGCAGGACCGCCTGGGTGAAGAGGCCGCTATCCTGCTCAAGGCCCACGGCAGTTACCAGCAAGACGACCGCGACCAGCGCCAGGCGCGTAAAAAGGCTGGCGAGGATCGGGCCTGGCAGTTCATGGTCCGCACCCGCGCCCCCGGCGGGCGCATGACCGCCGCCCAGTACCTGCTGGCCGACGAACTGGCGACGCGCTACGGCAACGGCACGCTGCGCATCACCACCCGCCAGGGGCTCCAGTTTCACGGCGTGGGCCGGGCCAACCTCAAGCCGCTGATCAAGGCCCTCAACGAGCGCCTGATCACCACCTACGCCGCCTGCGGCGACGTGGCCCGCAATGTGATGACCTGCCCGGTGGCCGATCTGCTGCCCGGCCATCACTACGACCTGCAGGCCGTGGCCGGGCGCATCAACGACCGTTTCCTCCCCGAGAGCACCGCCTACTACGAACTCTGGCTCGATGGCGAAAAGGTGCTCGCCGACGGCAAGCGGGTGAAGGTCACGCCCAACCGGGAAGAGTCCTTCTACGGTCCGACCTACATGCCCCGCAAGCACAAAATGGCCATCGGCCTGCCCCACGACAACTGCGTGGACCTGTTTACCCACGACCTGGCCCTGGAAGCCGTGGTGGAGGAGGACGGAAGCCTGCGCGGCTTCAACCTGCTGGCCGGGGGCGGCCTGGGCAGCACCCACGGCAAGGCCGAGACCTTCCCGCGCCTGGCCGACCGGGTCGGCTTCCTCCTGCCCGAGCAAGCCCTGGCGGTGATCGAGGCCGCCAGCGCGATCTACCGCGACGAGGGGGACCGGACCAACCGCAAGCATGCGCGCCTGAAGTACGTGCTGGAGGAACGCGGCGTGGCCTGGTTCCGCGAAGAACTGGCCCGGCGGCTGGGGCGGCCCCTGGAGGCGCCGGTCGAGACCGGCCCCTACGCCGCTACCGACCATCTGGGCTGGCAGCGGCAGGCCGACGGCAACTGGCTGGTGGGCATCTGGGTGGCCAGCGGGCGGATCAAGGACGAAGGGGGCCAGCGGGTGCGCACGGGGCTGCGGGCGATCATCGAACTGACCGGCGCCGAGGTGCGCCTGACCCCGCAACAAAACATCGTCCTGGCCCATATCGCGCCCACGCAGCGCGAGGCGGTCGCCGCGCTGATCGCCGAGTACGGTCTCGCGACCGCCGAAGGCGAAGCCGGGCTGACCACGCTGCGCCGCCGGGCCCTGGCCTGCCCGGCCCTGCCCACCTGCGGCCTGGCGGTGGCCGAGGCCGAGCGTTACCTGCCCATGCTCCTCGGCGAACTCGAAGCCCGCGGCTTCGGCGCGGAAGGGGTCAACCTTCGGTTGAGCGGCTGCCCCAACAGTTGCTCGCGCCCGCCCACGGCCGAGATCGGCATCATCGGGCGCAGCCTCGGCAGGTACAACCTTTACGTGGGCGGATGCCCCGCCGGCACGCGCCTGGCGCGCCTCTACCGCGCCGGGGTCAGGGCCGCCGATCTGCCCGACCTGATCGGCGCCCTGCTCATCCGCTGGCGGGCCGAGCGCCTCGCCGGCGAGTCCTTCGGCGACTGGGCCACCCGCGCCGGCCTGGGCCATGGCTGGCACGCCGAAGCAGAAACCGAGGCTGCCTGAACGGCGAGGCGAGCCTCGGTTTCGCCCCGTTAATCTAAGTACCTCGCCCCCCTGATCGGCGCTGTGCCCCGGACACAGCGTGAACCACAATACCTGTTGCATTCGGTGCGTGCGCATCATCGCTAGCCTCACCGGGACGCCATATACGGCAATCCATAATCCACAATCCGCAATGGCAGCCGCCGTGTGTTCCCAGATGCGCCCGTAACAACCGGCCCGGCCCATCAATCAATAATGATCATCACCCTATCACCCTATGGGTGATGATCATTATTGAAATTTGCCCTACGGCGTGCTATACTGAGATGCAGCCACGCACGCTGCTCACGGCTGCCTTATGCGCTTCCGCTTCGTCAACAAAAAGCTCCAGTCGCTCTACACCGACAAAACGGGCGCTGAACAGTACGAGCATAGCGTGGTGAAAGCCTTCTTTCGCGTTATGGCCATTATCGAGAGCGCACCTGACACGCGCGATTTTTACAAACTGAAGTCGCTGCACTACGAAAAACTCAGCGGCGACCGCGCTGGTCAGTATTCCTTTCGCCTGAACAAGCAATGGCGCCTGATCGTGCGCATCGAGCAAGGTGAAGAAGGACCAGAAGTCGCCATTATCGAGATAGTGGACTACCATTAAAGGGGCGCCGGTATGCAAGAAGAGATAGTACAGCCGGCCCACGCCGTGTCGCCGGGGGAGATCATCCAGATGGAGCTTGAGGAGCGGGGCTGGTCGCAGCACGACCTGGCCGAGATCATGGGCCGGCCGCCCCAGGCGATCAGTGAGATTATCCGCGGCGCCAAGCAGATCACCCCGGAAACGGCGCTCGAGTTAGCGCAGGCCTTTGACACGTCGCCCGAACTCTGGACGAACCTGGAGGCGCATTATCGTCTTCACCTTGCCCGCCAGCGCAGTGGCAACCGCGGGTCCGATATCGCGACACGCAGCAGGCTCTACGGCATGCTCCCGATCGCCGACATGATCCGCCGGGGCTGGCTGCGCGCGACCAGGGCCGCCGATGAATTGGAGCGCGACGTCCGTCGCCTGCTGGGGGGCGACCCTGAAACCATCATCGCCGCGGTCAGCCTGCGTCATAGCGCGGCTCGCGGCCCCGAGCGCGGCGCCCAGGTCGCCTGGGTGGCCCGGGTGCGCCAGCTCGCGCTCAGCCAGGAGGTTCCACCCTTCAGTCGCGAAACCCTGGCCACCGCCATTCCAGACCTTCGCCGGCTTGCGACGGCCCCGGAGCAGGTGGCCCAGGTTCCTCCGCTGCTTCAGTCGCTCGGCGTGCGCTTCATTGTCGTGCCGCCGCTTCCAAAGACCTATATTGACGGCGTCCTCTGCGACGCCGACGGCGCGCCGATCATCGGGCTGACCCTACGCTTCGACCGGATTGACTCGTTCTGGTTCACCCTGATGCACGAACTGGCCCACCTGGTTCTTGACCATCGCGCCCTGCACCTCGATAACCTGGAGGACCAGGAGCAGCGTCGCGACGCCCAGGAGATCGAGGCGAACCAGCGGGCGCGCTCATGGCTCATTGACCAGAACGCCCTCGAAGCCTGGGTCGCCCGTACCCGGCCCTACTTCTCGCGCAAGGCAATCGAGCGCTTTGCCGCCGAGCAGCAGATCCACCCGGGCATCCTCCTTGGCCAGTTGATGTTCGATGAAACGGTAAGCTATAAACATCTGCGCGCCCTCCTGTGCAAAGTTAGCCCGTATTTACGTGACTGGTTTGATCCGGGCGTTCGCTGAACGTTGGCCTGAGACGTGGTTATGGTCGGGCTGCCAATTCAAAATACATAGCCCGGAGTTGATCCTCGGTAGCGGTGTTATCATAAGGATGTATCGGTGTTGAGGCCATCATCGAAGAAATGAGCACCCCCCTCCGCCAATGGACGGCCGCCGAAGTGTTGGCCGAGCTCCAGCGCAACCAGGCCTGGCTGCGTGGCCTCGGTGTGCGCGCCCTCGGACTGTTCGGCTCGTACCGGCATGGGACACCTCGCCCCGGGAGCGACATGGATTTTCTGGTTGACATGGAACAGCCGTCGTTTGATAGCTATATGGATCTGAAGCTCTGGCTCGAAGACACCTTCGGCTGCCCGGTCGATCTCGTGCTGCTCGACAGCATCAAGCCCCGGCTACGCCCGGTGATCTTGCGCGAGGTGGTGTATGCCGAGGGATTATCGCCTGTATCTTGAAGACATCCCGGAGGCGATCGCCTGCATTGAACGCTACACCAGCGGCGTTGACTTCGCTACGTTCTCCGCTGACGAGATGCGGGTCGACGCCGTTGGACGCAACCTGGAGTTGATTGGCGAGGCAGCGAAGAACATGCCGCAGGCCCAGCGCGATCTGACGCCAGCCATTGAATGGCGCAAGATCGCCGGCCTGCGCGACATCATCGCTCACCAGTATTTCAATCTCAACCTGACGATCGTCTGGGATGTCGTCGAGCATCGCCTGGGCGACCTGCGCGCCGCGGCGATTGCGCTGCTCGCCGTCACTCCCGACGATCACCCCTGATTATCTTCGCGCCCGCTCCAGCAGATCCAGCAACCCCATCAGCGTGTACTTGCGCCCATGTTGCGTCCGCAAGCCCCACACATAGATCTGCCGCTCCTGCCCGCGGCCAGCAGCCTGGCGGGCCGCCCGCGCCCGGCGCAGCCAGTCAAGCGCCGAAGCGTAGTACCGGGCCTTGCCAGCAGCACCGGTCGCCGCCGCGCTGCTTGCTAGCTCTACTTAGTCACTTTGTCCCTGGCGGGGGTTGCGAGGGCCTGTGGCCCCAGAAGATCTTTCCTTCCTGGTGGAGCGCGGCTTCGCCGCGCCCCACCAGGAAGGGGAAAGCTCGGCGGGGTTTAGCCCCTCCGAACCCCCTCGCAGTGGAAGCTGCGGCAAGTGACAAAGTAGAGCTAAGAATCCCATGCGGGAGTTGAGGGGATCGACGGGCATTGCTGCCGTCGGTGGCCGCTCTACGTGTGTGGTAGAATCAAGGCCGAACAAGGAGGAGCTATGACGACAATTACGCTAGATCTGCCGCCAGAGACCTACCAGCGCTTGCTGGTGGCGGCCGGCCAGCGCGGCGCATCGGTCGAGGAAGTGGCAGCGAAGTTGCTGGTCGAGCAACTTGCTGACGTTCATCTGAGCGAGCGGGATCGCGCGACCGCCGTGCTGCGCGAGGCTGGTCTGCTGACAGAGTTGTCGCCCGAGGAGAAAGAACGCGCAGCGAGGTCAACTCTGACGCTTGAGGAGGCCCGGGCGATCCTTGACCGCGCTGGCGGCAAGCCCCTGAGCGAAATCATTCTGGAGATGCGTGGGCCGAAGGAATGAGCATCTTCTTTTTTCTCGACTCTAGCGCCCTGACGAAACGGTATCTCCAGGAAACAGGCAGTGGTTGGGTTTCGGCACTTACCGATTCGGCCACTGGCAATTTTATGGTTGTTGCCGAAATTACTCGCGTCGAAGTTGCTGCGGCTCTCGCGGCACGGCATCGTGCCGGCGCCATTACACGGAACGAACGAGACGATCTGGTAAGTCTTGTGCTGCGACATTTCGACAAGGAATATCGGATTGTTGCCATTGAACCGCGCGTTACCAGCCGGGCCGTAGTCCTGACCCAGCGCCACCGGCTGCGCGGTTATGACGCCGTGCAACTCGCTGCGGCCCTGCTTGCCAATGAGCCGCTGATCGCCGCCGGGCTGCCCGCCCTGACCTTCGTCGCCGCTGATGACGATCTGGTCGCCGCCGCTCGCGCCGAGGGACTGCCTGCCGAGAATCCGAACCGGCACCCCTGACGGGGTTCCGCGATGCCGCGCCGATCGAGCAAGCCATCTCAGCAGAGCGACATGTTCCGGTCCTCCAGCCTCCCCCAGCCACCAGCAGGCTCCTACTCCGGTGACCGGCCCAACCCCAACCTGCGCGCCTTCGTCGAGGCCCGCCTGCGCGAGCGCCTCTACGATCCGATCAGCGACGACGATGATGTGCCGGCCCGTGTAAACACCAAGGCCCCCCGGCGCTTGATGCCGGGGGGCCTTGATTCTGGTTACACCGTTGTGGTGGAGATGGGGGGAATCGAACCCCCGTCCAGAAAGCTAAACCGCAGATATGCTACAGGCTTAGCTCGTTGTTTGCGCTCGCCCGCGGCCACACAACGAGCAAGGCGGCCTCTGGGCAAACCCGCTGATCTTTTCCCCGGGCTAGCAGGTGGTCACCCGAGGAGCACTCGACTTGCTGACGCCTGACCGCCGATCATCGAGCGAACCGGCGGAGGCGCGCCGTGTGTTAGTTACGCGGCGAGGGCGTAGGCCGGAGCCTTAGCCCACTTGTTGGTGTTGGCAGTTGTTGCCTTGCCCCTTTAACGTGACTGGGCGGCACGGCCTGCAATCTACGGCCTTCACTCCCTGTCGATACCAGAGCATCCCCATGCGTTACCTTTATTATATCGCTTCGCCGGTCGGCGTCAATGCGACGTTTGATGGAGTTGTGTTAGACTTATGAAAAGCGGAGAAACCAGGTTTCTCCATACCCCTTCCCGCCGGGGTGGCGCGCCCCGGCGCTGGTTGCAAGACGGGGTTCCCGGCGCCCCTGCCCGCGGAGGTGGCGCGCGCCCCGGCGCTGGTTGCAAGGCGGGGAACCCGATTTCCCTGAACCTCATCCAATGCAATGGCGGACACGCAAACCCTGGATCCTCGCGCGCGGCTCGTACGCCTCCGCAGTCGCCTGCTGGGGGTGACGAAGGGCTGCTACGTCTACCTGCCGCCGGAGTACGCCGTGGAGCGCCGGCGCCGCTTTCCGGTGCTCTTTTTGCTCCGTGGCCACGAGCGTGAGTGGATCAATCCCCACGAGGACCCCAGCCGCGGCGGGACCATGGTGATTGATGTCTATGAGCGGCTGCGCGCCGGCGGCGCGGTCGGTCCACTGATCCTGGTCATGCCCGGCCTGGCCAGCGACGACAACCGCATCCCCGGCCTGCTCACCGACTTTCGCTGCCCCGGATGCGCCCCGCCGCGCGCGGCGGGCCTCGGCGCCGGCCTGTTTCAGCGGTTCTTCTTTGAGGAACTGCTGCCGGCGATTGACGCGCGGCTGCGTACCCTGCCCGGCGCCCGCGCCATTGCCGGCTTTTCCCTGGGCGGCTATATGGCGGTCAAAGCCGCCGCGCTGCGTCCCGAGTTGTTCGTCAGCGTTGGGGCCTTCGACGGGTCCTTTCCCTACGCCAGCGATGCCGGGGCCAGCGCCCGCCTCAGCGATACGCTTTTCGCCCACCCTATGTTCGACGCGGCCCTCGGCATGCCCCGCGACCCGGAGCATCTCAGCGCCAACAATCCGGTCTGCCTTCTGCTGCGCGCCGATCGCACCGCCCTGCGCCGTATTACCTGGATCATCCAGTACGGCCCCGAGCAACTGGAACCCTGGGGTTCCAACTTTTATCGCGGCGAATACCTCGTGCGGGTCCTGCGGAGCCTGGGCCTCGAAAACGCCGCTCCCGTGGCGGCCCTGCCCGATGGCGAGCATACCTGGCGCGCCGCCGACCGGCACATCGAGCGGACCTTGCCGCTCCACTGGGAGGCCCTGGCGCGCGCGGGGTGGTCGCTCGGGGGGCGTGTGTAGAGGTGTGGACGTGTAGAGGTGTGGAGGTGT
>JAOACN010000112.1 GCA_026417815.1 Chloroflexaceae bacterium
AGATGTGTATAAGAGGCAGGGGTAGAGCGCCGATGGCGTTGGTGAAGGCGCGGCGACCACCTGCCCGCCGGCCGGCAGCGGCGAAGGCGTGGCGGTGCGGGGCGGCGCGCAGCCAGCGGCGAAGGCGATGGCAGCAACCAGCGCCAGCACGCGCGCGAGGGCAATCCGTTGCATCAACGTAGATCCTCGTTTACTTCCACCCTGGCATTCTACCCCAGTCCGCCGCCGGGGGCAACACGAAGGTAACGGGACAGGGTTCACGCGCACTGAACACATTCCTCACCGCAGAGGGCGCGGAGGCGTTCAGAAAGCCCGGCCTTCGCGCTCCTCCGCGGCCTCTGCGGTAAGCCTGAACGTCGGGAACCCGGGGTTCCCTGGCCCACAACATAGATCCACTGGTTAACAAACTATTACCTCTGGTGAGCGGAATACGCCGCAGCCACCCGGCGGGGGCGGTACCATGATGTAATAGGGCCGCAGTGTAGCCAAAGGAGGCTGCCATGAACGTCACCAATGCCACCCCTCACCATGAGCGCGTACCTGCCGAGCAAGAGGTGCGCTACTACATGCGAACGCCGGCAGTGACGATCAACATCGCGGCGCCCCTCAGCGATGCCCTCGCACTGATGCGCGAGCATGACATTCGCCGCCTGCCCTGCGTGATTGACACGGGCGAACTGCGCGGCATCATTACCCAGGGCGATATCCGCGGGGCCGACGTGATGCGTCTCGCCGGCCTTGACCCCCTCGATATCGCCGAAGCCCTGCGGAACGTCAAGGTCTACGAAGTGATGACCGAGCACCCGATTAGCATTACGCCGGAGACGGGGCTACGCGAAGCGGCGCTGTTGATGATTGAGAACAAGATCGGCGGGTTGCCGGTGGTGGATGAACACAAGCATGTGGTAGGCATCATCACCGAGAGCGACCTGTTCGAGATCCTGGTCCAGCAACTTGAGCCGCCCGAGCCGGAGGCGTAGACCGGCCTGGGCCGTTCTGAGCTGTTCCTCAGCAGTCTGTAAACAACGTCTTTCGCTGAACCTCCACCCCCTCCCCAACCCTCTCCTGCTGGGGGAGGGCGCCCGGCGCCTCCCCCCAACGGGGGGAGGCTGGGAGGGGGGCGGAAATGCCAGGCAACTTACTTTACAGACTGCTCAGGGCTGCATCCGCGACGAAGTGGGCAGGGCCGCCCGGCGATCCGCGCGGGCGGGCTGGCGCACACTCCTGCCAGGCGCGGCGTTGCCGCACCTGGCAGGTTTTGTGTTGCCTCCGAAACAGCAGATCGGCACACGCTCCAACACGTGCGATGGGGCGCGGTCGCTCCCCGCCCGGCGATCCCTGACCGCGCCAGTGCGAGGGAAACAGCTTGCGTGGGTGAGGCAGGCCGCGGAGGATATGGAGGATAGCACCCACCAGACCCGGGTGCGGTACAATGTACATATGGGCGCGGCCAGGCAGGCTGGCCGCGGCGATGGTCGCGAGGGTCGCATGGACGAGCGTGAGCGGGTGCGGCTGACGCGCATGGCTGATTGCGCCGGCTGAGCCTCGAAAATGGGGCCGGGGGCCCTTGCCAACCTGCTGTCCGCGCTGCGTCTACCCGCCAGCCCGCACCTGCTGATCGGGCTGGAGATCAGCGATGACGCGGCCGTCTATCAACTGGACGCGCACACGGCGCTGGTCCAGACGGTGGACTTTTTTCCGCCGATTGTGGACGAGCCCTACACCTTCGGCGCCATCGCCGCGGCCAATGCCCTCAGCGATGTGTACGCCATGGGCGGGCGGCCCATTCTGGCCCTGGCCATCGCCGCTTTTCCCGAGGACCTTGACCCCGCGATTGTGGCCGCGATCCTCCAGGGCGGAGCCGACAAGGTGGCCGAGGCCGGCGCGGTGGTGGCC
The DNA here is from genome assembly GCA_026417815.1 of Chloroflexaceae bacterium. Classification (GTDB taxonomy): domain Bacteria; phylum Chloroflexota; class Chloroflexia; order Chloroflexales; family Chloroflexaceae; genus JACAEO01. Next base: position 1,897 of record JAOACN010000112.1, read on the forward strand.
GGGGGCCATACCGTGGTGGACCGCGAGCCAAAGTACGGTCTCTGCGTGACCGGGCTGGTTGATCCGGCGCGGGTCACGCCCAAGGTCGGGGTGCGGCCCGGCGACGTGTTGTTGCTCAGCAAGCCCCTTGGTACCGGGCTGATCACTACGGCGGCCAAACGGGGCCTGGTCGAGGCGGCCCACCTGGAGGCGGCCGTGGCCAGCATGCTGCGCCTGAACCGCCGGGCTGCCGAACTGGCGGCGGAGACGGGCATCCGCGCGGCCACGGACATTACTGGCTACGGGCTGCTGGGCCATGCTGCCGAGATGATCCGTGTGGGCGAGGTGGGCCTGCGCATCGTCGCCGGCGCGCTGCCGCTCCTGCCCGGCGCCCTGGAGTACGCCCGGGCCGGGATCGCCCCCGGGGGCCTGGGCCGCAACCGGCACTACCTGGAGGAACGGGGCGTCGTGCGCTATGCCGGCGCGATTGAGGAGGCCTGGCGCCTGCTGCTCTTCGACCCGCAGACCTCCGGGGGCCTGCTGCTGGCCGCGCCCCCCGAGCGCGCCGATGAGGCGCTGCGGCGCTTCGCCGACGCCGGGGAGCCGTGCTGGCCCATCGGCGAGGTGCTTGCCGGCGGGGGGATCGAGGTGGTCTGAGGTGAGCTCAGGCTCCGCAGGGGAGGGAGCAGCCCCCTGGGAAACTGTTTTTCCGCACTCTTGATCCCTCTACTTTTAGTCACTTTGCCCCTGGCGGAGGTTGCGGGGGCCGCAGGCCCCCAAAGATCCTCCCTTCCTGACGCGGCTTCGCCGCGCCAGGAAGGGGAACGTTCGGAGGGGCGCAACCCCTCCGAACCTGCTCGCAGCAGAAGCCTCGGCAAGTGACAAAGTAATCGTTCACATATGGCCGTGAGGCAAGCTGAAGGTTGCCTCACGGCCATATGCGCAGTGTATCCGCTGCCGGTTATTTGTCGTTTACGGGCGTTTGGGGTATCATAAGGGCGGCCGCCACCCGGCGCGTTCGTGTCGTGCTCCTTAGACATGGTTTCGCTGCGCGGCTTTTGATGTAACCGGCTGAGGGGAGGTGCGGAGGGCGCAGTCCTCCGCGATCCGGATTCAACCGGCCGCGGCGGCAGATACGTCCGTGTTTCCATCGGGCGCGCGCCTGCCGCAGGCGCACAGGGGTTGCCGGGAGGCTGCGCCTCTCCGCGCCCCTCCAGGCGCCCCGTGCAAGCAATGGAAAGGAGGCCCCGCCCGCGCCGCTGACCGGGGTTGCGGCGAGAAGAAAAAAACGTGAGAGTAAAAGAGCAAATTGTGGAGTTGAAAACCTATGAGCACACCTGGCGAGGTGCGCAACGGAATGCGCTGGTTTCGTGCCGATCTGCACATTCATACGCCGGCTTCTGAGGATTACGCCGAACCGGAAATCACCTATCTCGATATTCTCCAGGAAGCGGAACGACGCGAACTTGACATCATCGCCTTTACTGACCATAACACCGTTCACGGCTACGAACAGTTTCAGCGTGAGTTGGACTTTTTACGCGCGCTCGAGCAGGCCGGTCGGCTGACGGCTGAGGAACAGGCCCGCCTCATCGAGTACCGGAGGTTGCTGGCGCGCATTACGGTGCTGCCGGGGTTTGAGTTCACTTCGCATTTTGGCGCCCATATCCTCGGCATTTTTCCGCCGAACCGCCCGATCAGTCTGATCGAGACGACGCTGCTGCAACTGGGCGTTCCCGCCGAACATCTGAAAGCGGGGATCTGCGGTATTGCCAATACCCGCCACGTGACCGAAGCCTATGAGATCATCGCCCGGGCGGGCGGCCTGGTGATCGCCCCCCACGTCAATGGCCCCAACGGGGTGATCACCGAAACCCTGCGTATGGGGACCAGCGGCCAGGCGCGCATCGCCGTCACCCAGAGCCCCTACCTGCACGCCCTGGAGTTCGTGAACTTCTACACCGATCACGAGAAGTTCACCTCGCCGGGCTTCTACAACGGCAAGACCGAACACTACGATCGGCGCATGTTCTGCATCCAGGGCTCCGATGCCCACCGCCTGCGACGCCTTTCGGACGAGGATATGCAGGCCCTGCATCGCCATGGCATCGGCGATCGCTACTTCGAGGTGCTTCTGCCCGATCCGAGCTTCGAGTCGCTCAAGGCGCTCTTTACCAGCCAGGACTTCGACCGGGTGCGGGTGCCCAAGCGTGACCAGAAGCAGTGGGCCGTGGACGCGGTGCGCTTCGGGGCGCCCTCCGAACGGCAGGGGCTGCGCGCCCCCGGCGACGACGCCCCGGGTGGCGACCTGTGGGAGGACGTGGCCGCCCTGGCCAACGCCGGCGGCGGGGTGCTGGTGATCGGCTGCGAGCCTGGCGGCAAGGTCGTCGGCGTCACGCGGCCCGACCAGGTCAGCGAGGCGCTGCGGAAGAGCGTCGCCGAGCAGATCACCCCCCAGCCCTACCTCTCCTTCGAATTGATGAGCTACGAGGGCCAGGATGTCATGCGGGTGGAGGTGAAGGCCGCCGATACCCCACCGTATGTCGGCGCCAACGGCGCGATCTACGTCCGCCGCGATGGCGAGACCTCCCTCGCCGACCGGGGCGAGATCATTCAACTCTGCCGGCGCGCCCTGGCCGAAGGGGCTTCCTCGCCCCTGGATAACGGCCAGGACCTTGATCTGCCCCGCTCGGGCGTCGAGATCGTCGGCGCCGTCAAACGGGGCGGTGTCTGGCTCTACGAGGTGCGCGATCTGCGGACGACCGCCGGGGTCACCCGTGACCGCGCCCAGGGCCTGTGGGCCTACGCCATCAGCCGCCATGAGGACCTGCGCGACGGGCGCATTGACCTGCAAAGCCAGGTGCGCTGGAAAGGGCGCCTGGGCCTCTGGCGCGCCTATCGCCAGGGCAATCGCACCAAGTACGATCTGGTCCATCGTGACGCCAACGGGGTGATTGATCATATCTTCTTTGGCGTGAGCGACTGGGGCCTGAGCGATTCGTGGGCGGCCCTGCTCAACGAACGCAGCGGCGACGTGGTCGAACAGGAACCGCAGGCCTTTGAACAGGCCGATGAGACCGCCCTGCCCGCGCTCGCTGACGACACCCCCACCGAAGCCGCGCTGCCCGAGCCAGCAACCTGGGGCGAACGGCGCATCCGCTGGCGGGGCCGCGGTGGCCTGGTGGCGGTGACCCGCGACGCGGCGGGCAAGGTGCGCTTCGATCTGGTGATGAAGGATAAGGACGGCAGCGGGCAACAGTCGTACCCCGGGGTTCCTGCCGAGAAACTCACCGAGGCGTGGTTGAGCCTTATCCGCGTGCCCCGCCCCCGTACCGGCATCGAGGTGGTCAGCGCCACCCGCGGCGAGGACGGCGAGTGGCAGTACGTCTTCCGCAACCTGCGCACCGGCGATGTCAGCGGCGTCCCCTGGCGCCTCCAGGATATTGAGCCGGGCACCGTGCGCGAGTACGCCGCCCGGATGTACCAGCAGGACATCCCCCTCGATGAGGACAGGGTGCGCTGGTGGGGCAATCTGGGGTACCTGCGGCCCATGCGCAGCCAGGTCGATCTGGTCTACGTGGACGAGTTCGGTGAGCCCCACTTCTACTACGCCGCGCGCCGGGAGGAACTGACCGGTGAGTGGCGCGAGTTGCTGGAACTCTACGGCGAGATGTAGATCCCCCGACCTCGCCCTTCGGAGAGGCGCGGGGAGGCGCCGCCTCTCCGCAACTCCGTTCCGCCAGCGCGGGAGGAACCAGGGCCGAGGCAGCGTCTTCGGGGCAAGCCCCGGGTTTTTTCATTGGTGGTGCGGCACAGCCGCCACCACCAATGAACAATGACCCTGTCGGGCGGCTGCGCCGCCACGCCCCCCACTATTTCGAGGCGGACGTTGCATCGGCGCCGCGGGCGAAACCAGCGGATCAGGGAGAGCCGCGCCCCACCTTCACGCCAGCACGCGCAGCGGGTTCTCCAACAGCGCCTGCAACTCCTGGAGGTAGCGGGCCGCCACCGCGCCGTCCACCACCCGGTGGTCGGCGCTTAACGTGAGCGTCATCACGTGCCCGATGACGATCTGGTCGTCCTTTACCAGTGGCGCCTTGCGCACCGCGCCCACGGCGAGGGAAGCGGCCTGCGGCGGGGTGATGATCGAGACGAACTCGCTCACCCCGTACATGCCCAGGTTGGAGACCTGGAAGGTTGCACCTTCGAGTTCGTGCTGTTTGATCTTGCCATCGCGCGCCCGCAGGGCCATGTCGCGGATCTCGGCGCTGATGACGCTCAGGCTCTTCTTGTCGGCGTCCTTCACCACAGGGGCCACCAGCCCGTCGTCGAGGGCCACGGCGACGCTCACGTTGACCTGCTGGTGGCGAACGACGCCCGGCTGGCCCTCGGCGGTGAGGCCGTAGCTGCTGTTGACGGCAGGGACCTTGAGCAGCGCCTTCGCCGCCGCCCTGACCACCAGATCGTTTACTGAGACCCTGACCCCGCTGGCGGCCAGTTGCTCGCGCAGGGCCAGAGCCGCGTCCATCTCCACGTCAACCGTCACGTAGATGTGCGGCACGCCCGGCTTGGACTCGCTCATCGCGCGGGCGATGGCCCGGCGCATGCGCCCCATGGCTTCAGCGGCGGGGAGGGTCGGCGCAACCGCCGTGGGGGCCGGAGGTGGCGCGACCGGCGCCGGAGCGGGCGGCGGCGCGGCCGGAGCGGGAGCGGGCGGCTGGCCGCCGGCCCGCATCTGCGCGGCAAACTCCTCGACGTTCTCCTTGAGGATGCGCCCGCCGGGACCGGTGCCGCGGACCTGGCGCAGATCCACGCCCAGTTCCCCGGCGATGCGCCGCGCCACCGGCGAGGCGAGAATGCGCCCGTTCTCCTCGGCGGGAGACGGCGGGGCGGCCACCACCGCCGGGGCAGGCGCCGGGCCAGACGCCGGAGCAGCCACGGCGGCGGCGGGCGC
>JAOACN010000170.1 GCA_026417815.1 Chloroflexaceae bacterium
GTACCTGAGCAGTTCAACTTCGAGCGGCGTGGTGGGGGCGAAACTGGCATGGCCGCCCTCGGAAGGGTGCGCGCGGTAGTGCTCGTACTCCCAGGTGAGGTAGGCCTCACCCAGACCCGTGCCGGGGGCGATCACGGCGATTGTGCCCTGGGGGTCGGGAACGCCCGGGTTCAGGGTTGCCACGTGCTCGGGCTGGAGGTAGGGCACCGACTGGGCGAAGGCCACCAGATCGTTGATCAGCGTCACTGGCACGCCGCCGAGATGGTCGCTCAACGCCCGCCCGTCAATCACCCAGGGCATGTTGGTGATCTCGGCGCGCTGATTGATCACCGGGCCGGCCACGCCGAAACAGGCGCCTTCGAGGGGGGCCGGATGCGCGGCGAGAAACTCGCTCACAATCGTCTCCAGGTTACGGTACTGATTGCTCGGGAAAGTCGCCGTGGCCAGAAAACGTTGCGGCCCGGAGTCGCGTGAAACGAGCACCAGGGCGGTTTTGGTGCCGCCGATGTCGCCTGCAAGGAACATGCCTCTCTCCTCTAGCGCTGCTCCCCCAGCGCCGCCCGCAGCGCGCCAATCGCGCTGGCGACGCTGCGCTCCGGCCCGAAAATCGCCGAGCCGGCCACGGCCACCGTGGCGCCCGCATCGCGCAACGGGCCGATGGTCTCAGGGTTGACCCCGCCGTCAACCTGGATATCAATATGCTCCAGCCGGCGGGCGCGCAGGATCTGGCGCAGCCGGGCCACCTTGTCGAGGCTGCCGGGAATGAACGTCTGGCCGCCGAAGCCCGGGTTCACCGTCATGAGCAGGACCAGATCAATCTCGGGCAGGATCTCCTCCAGCACGCCGAGAGAGGTGGCGGGGTTGAGGGCCACGCCGGGTCGTGCTCCGAGCGCGCGGATGGTTTGCACGGTGCGGTGGAGGTGCGTGCTGGCCTCGATATGGACCGTGATCCGCTCACAGCCAGCGGCGACAAACGCCTCGAGGTAGCGTTCCGGCTCCACAATCATCAGGTGGGCATCGAGAATCGCGTCGTAGCGCGCGGCGAGAGGGCGGAGGGCGCGGGCCACCAGCGGCCCGAAGCTGATGTTGGGCACGAAGCGCCCGTCCATCACGTCGAGGTGCAGCCAGCGTATACCTGCGTCCAGGGCCGCTTCTACCTCCGCGCCGAGGCGCAAAAAGTCGGCGGTCAGGATCGAAGGAGCCAGGATCATAGCGTTCCATTTCTACCGTGGAAGCTTCCCGCGGCCACTGCACGGCGTTTCTCGGCGTGGGGCGCTGGCCCGCAAGTGACGGACGCCATCTTCGCCGGCGACGATCACGTCGGTAACCAGGTCGAGAAAGAGACCGTGTTCAACAATCCCCGCTCGCCGTTCCAGCGCGAACGCCAGGCCCTCCAGATCCTCAATCGGGCCGAAGGCGCAATCGAGGATGTAGTTGCCCTGGTCGGTGCGGAAGAACGCGCCGCTGCTCGTCCGCCGGAACGTCACCTGTGCCCCGAGGCCGGCGACAAAGCGCGCCGTCGCCTGGGCGCCGAAGGCGATCACCTCCAGCGGCAGCGGGAAGCGACTGCCCAGGGCTGGCGACAACTTGCTTGAGTCTACCACAATGACCTCGCGCCGCGAAGCCTGGGCGACCATTTTCTCGCGGAGCAGCGCCCCGCCGCCACCCTTGATCAGGTTGCACTGCGGATCAACCTCATCGGCCCCGTCAATCGTCAGGTCCACCGTTCCGCACTCATCGAGCGTGGTGAGCGGAATCCCCAGGACACGCGCCTCGCTCTCCACGCTATCGGCGCAGGCTACTCCCACGATGTCGCGCAATTCGCCCATCTTCAGCAGCGCGGCGATGCGGCGCACGGCGTAAATGGCGGTGCTGCCGACCCCCAGACCCACCACCATGCCCGGCTCGATCAGTTCCACCGCCCGCTCGGCGGCCCGCCGC
>JAOACN010000235.1 GCA_026417815.1 Chloroflexaceae bacterium
CCTACGCTGGTATGATCCAGGTCAGGTTCTACGGGTCAGCGGCATCAATCGGTCCGCAATCTCAGCCGGGCTCACCCGGCACCCCGAGCTTATGTCTGTAGTTCCTGTAATGGTAACATAGGCGAGGCAGACCGTCAATTCCGGCGTAGGATAGTGTTCGTGTTTACCGAACACATTCTCACCGCAGAGAGCGCGGAGGGGCGCAAAGGGGTTGAAAAAGCTCATCCTCTGCGTGCTCTGCGGTAAATCTGAACACGTACGGGCGTAGGAACGGGGCTTGAGTAACTTCCCTCTCCCACGGCGGGGTCCGGGGAGCGGCGTAGCCGCCCCGGGGGTTCTTTTTCGGTGGTTTTGGCGGCGCAGCAACCACCAGAACCACCGAAAACATCAGGGTTGGGGGCTTGCCCCACGGACTTTGCATAAGCCCTGGCGGGGGGAAACCGGGTTTCCCCGGTGGTCGCAAGCCTCGGGGTTGCGATCACAGCGCGCATATACAACTCTTATACTGACGCGCAGCAGGTTAAAAGCGCGTATGTTATACTACAGGTGCGTTCCGGTTATAAACAATCCGTTCGCGGCCCGGGGGCAAGGATGCTTCCTCCGCATGCCAGCAGGAGCCGGGAGCGTCACACAAGTGAGGGACAATGTGGTATGAGACTTGAGCGATTTACGGAAAAGGCGCAGGATGCCTTCCAGGCCGCGCAGGAAATAATGCAGGAGCAGCATCACACGCAGCTCGACGTTGAGCATGTCTTCCTGGCGATGCTGCGTCAGCGCGACGGCCTGGCAGCGCGCGCCCTTGCGCGATTGAATGTTGACCCGGAACTGGTCGCTCAGCGCGTCGAGCGCGAGCTGGAAAAGTCGCCGAAGGTGTACGGCCAGTACGGCCTGGGCAACCAGGTGTACGTGACGCCGCGCACGCAGCGGCTGGTGAAGCGGGCCGAGGAGGAGGCAAATCGCCTGGGCGACCAGTACGTGGGTGTGGATCACCTGCTGATCGCCCTGAGCGGCGAGCGAGAAGGGGCCTCGGCCCGTATCCTGCACAGCTTCAGCATTGACCAGGAGCGGATCTACCAGGCCCTGATGGAGATCCGTGGCGCGCAACGCTCGGACGACCCGGGCGCCGAGAGCCGCTACGAGATCCTGGAGAAATACAGCACCGATCTGACCGATCTGGCCCGGCAGGGCAAGCTTGACCCGGTTATCGGTCGCGATGCCGAGATTACGCGCGTCATCCGCATTCTCTCGCGGCGCACCAAGAACAACCCCGTGCTCGTGGGTGAGACGGGCGTGGGCAAGACGGCGATTGCCGAGGGCCTGGCCCAGCGTCTGGTGACCGGCGATGTGCCGCCGACGTTGCGTGACCGGCGTCTCCTGGCGCTGGACCTGGCGGGCATGGTGGCCGGGTCGAAGTTCCGCGGCGAGTTCGAGGAGCGCCTGAAGGCCGTGATGGACGAGGTGCGCAACGCCAAGGGCAAGGTCATCCTGTTCATTGACGAGTTGCACACCGTCGTCGGCGCGGGGGCGGCGGCCGGCAGCATTGATGCCAGTAACATGCTCAAGCCGGCCCTGAGCCGTGGCGAGATCCAGGTGGTGGGCGCGACCACGATTGACGAATACCGCAAGCACATCGAAAAAGACGCCGCCCTGGAGCGCCGCTTCAGCCCGGTGTTCGTGGAAGAGCCCGACGTCGAGACCACGGTCGAGATGCTGCGTGGCCTGCGGAAGCGTTACGAGGAGCACCATCAACTCACCATCTCCGACGCCGCGATCCACGCTGCCGCGCACCTGTCGAGCCGCTACATCAACGACCGCTTCCTCCCCGACAAGGCGATTGACCTCATTGATGAGGCCAGCGCCAAGCTACGGATTGATATTTACTCGATGCCGCCGGCGCTCAAGGCCAAAGAAAGCGAGTTGCGCCGGCTGCAGCAAGAGGAGGAGGAGGCCGGCGCCCGCCGCGACTATGAGCGGGCCGCCCTGCTGCGCTCTCGCTATCTGGCGCTCCAGTCCGAATTTGAAACCGAGCGCGAAGCCTGGCTCAAGGCGGCCAATCTCGACGAAGTGGTGGACGATGAGGACGTGGCCCAGATCGTTTCGAGCTGGACGGGCGTGCCCGTCAGCCGGATGCTGGAGACCGAGCGAGAGAAGCTGATCCATATGGAGGAGCGCCTCCACGACCGGGTGATCGGACAGCACGAGGCCATTGTGGCCCTTTCCGACGCCATCCGGCGGGCGCGTAGCGGCCTGCGCGACCCGCGCCGGCCGATCGGCAGCTTCATCTTCGTCGGCCCCACCGGGGTGGGCAAGACGGAACTGGCCAAGGCCCTGGCGGAGTTCCTTTTCGACAGCGACGAGGCCATGACCCGCGTTGATATGAGCGAGTTCCAGGAGCGCCACACCGTGGCCCGGCTGATCGGCGCCCCGCCCGGCTATGTCGGCTACGACGAGGGTGGCCAGCTCACCGAGAGCATCCGCCGGCGGCCCTACCAGGTGGTGT
>JAOACN010000196.1 GCA_026417815.1 Chloroflexaceae bacterium
CCGGCGGGCATCCAGCCCGCAGGCGCGTCGGCGCCCCGCCTGCGCCCCTAAGCCACCGCAAAACGTGGTTCACAGGCTCTTCATACCGTCGCCAGCCGCGCCTCGCGCCGGTTGAGCGCGGCATCTATGCGCGCAATCACTTCCGGAAAGCTGAAGGGCTTAACGACATAATCCTCGGCCCCGTTCCTGAAGCCTTTGACAATGTTACTCTCCTGTCCGAGAGCAGTTAACATAATGACGGGAATATCCTTGAGCGCCGGATCGGCCTTGGCCTGCTTAAGCACCTGAAATCCGTCGTAGACCGGCATCAGCACATCAAGCAGCACCAGATCGGGTTGATGCTCGCGCATGGCGGCCAGGGCTTGCTGGCCATCCTGGGCCCAGATGGTCTCGTGACCCACAGTGCCAAGACGGAAACTGAGGAGTTTGAAAATCGTGGCGTTGTCTTCAGCGATGAGTATGCTGGCCATGGATGTCTCACTCCTCTCCTCCCTGGGGAGGCTCGGAGGGGCAAAGTCCCTCCGAAAAGATAACGAAAATGGTTTCTGTCTGGAGGCCGCAGGCTCGAAACCTTCGTCGCTTGCGGCGATGCTACCGCGGACTGACAGAGGAACGCTATGAGCGTCCCTCTATCCTGCCTGATCACCCTGGCCAGCGACGAATTCGTCCCGCACCCCGAAGAACACCCTCCAGGATCGAGTGTATACGAGAGGGTCAGTACTGCAAATAGTCTGATAGTGGCATGTGACGGTAGTCCATGTGGTGAAATGAGCGAGGAACTACTATGAATTGTAGTTAACAAGGGCTTTATTAGTACTACAACGAGACTTCTCCTTGTAGAGGAGGCTCGCAGGGGCGTAGCCCCTCCGCATGCCCCGTTCTGGTGCGGCTTCGCTGCGCCGCACCGGAACGGGGAGTCCTGCGGGGGCGGCGGGCCCCTGCTACCCCTGGCGAGAGGAAGTCTCGTTGTAGTATTAGAACTATTGTATGCCATCCTTTTCCGTGTGAATTTCCGGTTTCATTTTGGTAGCGCACACAATATATTCTGTGGTGCCTGTGCAATCCGACTCCCTCCGGACCGGACTTGACGAGGAGGTTGCGTTCGCTGACATTGTGAAAAGGAGTTCGTCCTGTATGCATCGCCGTCTGATCCACCTGTTGGCGACCGTGGCTATGTTTGTCACGGTGATGGCTGGTCTGACCGCTTCCCCACGCCCGGTTTTTGCCGTTGGCCAGCCGGTTGCCACCCTCAACGCGCCTGCTCAGGCGCTGATCGGCCAGCCCTTCACCTTTACCGTGACGTTTGACAATGCCGATCCCGCCGATACGGGCTACGGCCCCTTCGTGGACCTGGTGTTCCGCGCCACTGGCGTAGACGGCGACGATGGTATCACGTTCCTCAACGCGACCTACCTCGGCGCCGCGCTGAATACTGTCAGCATCACCTTCGATGCCGATGGCTGCGTGCCTCACCCTTATGCCCGGCTCACCGATGGGAGCTATCAGCAGGTCTGCGGCACGCCCGGCGATACACTGGTGGTGATCCAGTTGCCCTTCGGTTCCTTCACCCCGGAGCAGCCCCCGGTTGAAATCAGGGTTCAGGCGGCGGTCAGCCCCCTCGCTGACCTGGGCGTGCCGCTGCCGATCTTTGCCCGCGCCGGCTTCCAGTTCGGCAACGACCCTCTCGATAACTGGTGCTGCGACCCGGTGCTCCTCACCCCCGCCAGCCCCAATTCGGCTACCTGGCCCAATCAGCCGGTGACGCCGACGCTCTTCTCCGTTCGCAAGAGCTACCTCGGCCCGGAAAACGAAACCGCTACCGGCCCCAATTTCCCGCGCCAGTACCGCGTTGATGTGGATCTTCCCAACGGGCAGACCGTAACCAATCTGGAGATCAGCGATACACTGCCCCCGCAGATGCAGTTCGTCTCCCTCGACGCGGTGCTGGTGAACGGCAGCCCGGCTGGCAGTGTGGCCGTGAGCACGCCTTCCACCACCACTCCCGGCGGCGTTCTCACCCGGCGCATTCCCTCGGTGACCGGCACGACCGCCTCAGCCGACGCGAGCATGATCTTTCCCTTCTACGTGCCGCGCCTCGATGCCGCCAGCGCCGCCGTGCTCAACCCCGCCACCGGCGCACCGCGCGTCCTGGACAACAATGCCAGCGCCAGCGCGACCTGGACGCCTGTTGACCCCCGCGACCCGCCGACGCCGGTGAGCGCCTCCGCCGGGACGCCCGGCCATCGCCTGACGGCCCGTTCGCTGGCCACCCAGAAGCGCCTCACCGTCGTTAACGATGTGGGCGCCGCCGGTCCCACGCCCGGCGATACGCTGGAGTACACCATCGAGGTGCAGATCTCCGACTTTTTCGCCTTCAATCAGGTGACCCTGGACGATGTCTTGTCCGATGGACTCCGCTTCGATCCCTCCTTCCCGCCAACGCTCCAGGTTGACGGCAACGGCTTTGTCTCGGCGACGGCGCCCTTCGCCGCCGCCAACTTCACCGTCACGCCGAATTACACGCCTGCCTCGCCCGCGCCCAATGATGGCACGACGACCATCGAGTTCCGCGTTTCCAACGAACTGGTGACCCGCGGCCAGACCGGCGCGCTGATCGGCGGCTGTGTGCCCACCGGGGGCACCGGCGGCCCGCCGCCCGCCTGCGGCAGCTACAACGACGGCCCCACCACGGCCCGTGTCGTCTTCCGGGCGATCATCCAGGAGGATTACAGTGACGTGTTCCCCTCCGGCGACCGGAGCGTGGACGAGGGCGATGGGGTCGGCAATCAGGTGACCGTTACCGGCGCGCTGCTGAATGTGGCGAACCTCGCCGCGACGGGCGTGATCGTTGGCGACGGGAGCGCCGCCGGCGCGAGCGTGGGCCGCGGCGCCCTTGGCAAGTCGATCTATGCCCTCAACGGCAGCACCACCGTCCCTGATCCGGTCCAACTGGCCCCCGGCGATACGGTGACCTATCGCATCCAGTTGACCCTGCCCACCAGCGATGCTGAGAATCTGCGCCTGGTGGATTATCTGCCCCTGCCCATCTTCCCGGTGACCACGTTCACCTTCGACCCGAATATCGCCGGAACCGTCCCCCCGGCTAACACCGCAACCTACGGCCCTGCCGACACCTGGCGCGCCCTCTTCCCCGTCGCCACCGTGCCCCATCCCACGGTCAGCGTCAGCACGGTGGGCAACTCGGTCAGCTTTAACTTCGGCACTTTCGACGATCCGCAGTCGCTCCCCAGCCGGATTGACCTGCTGCTGACGGTGCAGGCCAGCGACCGGCCCACCGCCGACCGGCTCCTGCTCACCAACCAGGTGCGCCGCATCGCCGGGTCCACCGGCCTGGCGGAGGCCGCCGATGACGCCATCGTGCAGGTGGTGATGACCCAGCCGATCCTGCGGATAAGCAAGGGCGTAACCGGCAGCACTAACCCCGGCGCGACCCTGTCTCCGCCAACTGCCGGCCCCGTCCCCTTCGCGGCGCCCGGCTCGGCTGGCGCGCCCTTTACCGGCACGATCGGCTCTACGGCGCTGGCCAGCACGCCGGTGGACAGCAATATCGCCGGGGTGGACGCCAATGACCTGGTTGGCTTCGCGATCGTGCTCGAAAACCGCGGCTCGGGCACCCGTGGCGCCTATGATATTGCCATCACCGACCTCCTCCCGCCGGGCCTGATCATCCCCACCGGCGGCGCGGGTCTCAACCTGAAGGTTCGCAACGGCGCCGGCGCCGTCATTCCGTTCACCTACCTGGGCGGTGGCGGACCCGGCAATGAGGACGACCTCTTCAACAACGGCATCCAACTGATTGACACCTCCGTCGGCGCGTGCCAGCGCTACCACCCCAACGACGGCTCCAACATCATCGTCATCACCTACGATCTCCAGGTGGACCCCAACGTCCAGCCGGGGCAGGTGATCCTCAACCGCGGCACGCTCCCCAGCTATGCTGGCGACGAGGGCGGAACGAACCACGTTGACCCCGCCGGGCCGCCTTTCGACCGGGCCTCGGTGACCGCCGCGACGCCGCAGTTGACCAAGTCCATCGTGGCCACCTCGGCGGCCCATACGGAGGAGGCTGCTTCGCCCCCGGTGGCCATCGGCGAGATCGTGCGCTACCGCCTGGCCGTGCGCGTGCCCGAGGGTCGCTGGGACGCGGCCCAGATCCAGGATCGCCTGCCCGATGGTCTGCGCTTCCTCAACGACGGTACGGCCAGGGCGGCGCTGATCAGCAATGGCGCTGGCCTGACCTCGGACACGCTGAGCGGCGCCGGGCTGGCCGTCAGCGGCAACGCGCCCGCCGCGCCGTCCTTCCTGCTGCCCGACGCCGCCGTGTCGGCCAGCGCCACGGGCAACAATGACACCTACGGCTCTGGCACGGATGTCTTCTTCAATCTGGGAACCCTGACCAACGCCGACAACGACCCCGACAACGAGTACGTGGTCGTGGAGTTCAATGCCCTGGTGGAGAACGTGGCCGGTAACACGGCCGGCGTGCAGCGGGCCAACGACTTCATCGTCTACCGCGCCGGCAGCCCGATCACCGCCCCTGGCGGCAGCCAGCCGATTGCTTCCAACAGCGTCGCCGCGCGCGTGGTCGAGCCGGCCCGCACCCTCGACAAGACGATCGCCAACCCGGCCAGTGCAACGGGCGATGCGGGGGATACCATTACCTACCGCATTGACTACGCCAACCCCACGGGCGCCAATGTCACCGACGCCTTCGATGTGCGGATCAGTGACACCCTGCCCGCCAATCTGACCCTCAACGTCGCCAGTGTGACCGTGACCCTCAACGGCGGGGCCACCGGCGCCACCAATGGCAGCGCCGGGAACACCGTAGATGTCACCATTAACCGGGTGCCCCCCGGCGGCTCGGTGCGCATCGAGTACACTGCCACGGTGGGAACCGGCGTCACCCCCGGCCAGCAGATCACCAACACGGCCAACCTGAGCTACACCAGCCTGCCCGGCGCCAACGGCGCGGCCGCCGGCGACAACCCCACCGGCTCGGCCACCCCCGGCGCGCCAGGCAGCGACACCGGCGAGCGCATTGCTACCGCCAGCGACCCCGCGATACTGACGGTCATTACCCCTGCGCCAACCAAGACCTTTGTCGCCACCTCGGAGGCCCATACGTCCGATACGCCTTCACCGCCACGAGTGGCTATCGGCGAGATCGTGCGCTACCGCCTGGCCGTGCGCCTGGCCGAGGGCAGCGCGCCTAACTTCCAGCTCCTGGATAACCTGCCCAACGGCCTGACCTTCCTCAACGACGGCAGCGCGCGGGTGGCCTTCGTGGCCAATGGCGGCGGAATCAGCTCCTCGACGATCACCACCGCCCTGCCGGGCTGTGGCGGCCTGAACGTGAGCGGCAACAGCGCCACCCTGGCGGCGCTGCCCTCCGGCAGCATCACCTGCCCGCTGCCCGCTGGCGCTATCAGCCCGGCCACCTTCGGCACCGGGACCGATCCGACCTTCAGCCTCGGCAACCTGACCAACAGCGACTCGGACGCCGATGAGGAGTTCGTCGTGGTCGAGTTCAACGCCCTGGTGGATAACACCGTTGCCGGGAACAACATCGCCGGAGCGAATCGCGACAACACCTTTGCGGTGCGCGTGAATGGCACATCAATCGCCACCTCAGCAAACGTTAGCGTGCGCATCGCCGAACCGTCGTTCACCCTGAACAAGCAGGTGATCGCCACGCCCACTGATGCCGGCGATACGGTGACCTACCGCGTCACCTACACCAGCGCTACCGGTGCGGACCGCGCCACCGCCTTTGATGTGCGCCTGCGCGATCCGCTGCCCGCCGATCTGACCCTCAACCTCGCCAGCGTGAGTGTCACGCCGGGTGGCGGCGCCAGCGGCATAACCAACAATAGCGCCGGCAACACAGTGGAGATTGTGGTGGCCCAGATCCCGCCCGGCGGATCGGTGACGGTCGAGTACAGCGCCACGGTGAACGCTGGCGCGGTCAATGGCCGCACCCTGACCAATACGGCTAACCTGACTTACACCAGCCTGCCCGGCCCGAATGGCACGACAACCAACCCCACCGGCTCGGCCACGCCCGGCGCCTCCGGCAGCAACACTGGCGAGCGCGATGGTTCTGGCGGCATCAACAACTACAGCCGCTCCGCGACGGCGAATGTCACTCTGGCGACGCCGACGATTGAGAAACTGGCTCCCACACCGGTCCAGTACACCATCGGCGAGGTGGTGACCTTCAACCTGCGGGTGACCCTGCCCGAGGGCGTCACCCAGGGCCTGGTGGTGACCGATGATCTGCCTCCGGGCCTGGCCTTTCTGAACTACAGCATTGTGACCACCGATCCCCTCCTGGCCGCGCCCTACGCCGGCAACGTGGGCAGCCTGAGCGTGACCCGCACCGGCCCCACCGCCGTGCCCGGCGCCAGCGGCGAGGACCTGGTGCTGACCTTCCCCGACGTGACCACGACCGATGACAACGTTGCGAATAACAACGCCTTCCTGGTGCGTCTCCAGGCCCGCGTGCTCAACGTCATCGGCAACCAGAACGGCACGACCCTGACCAACACCGCCCGTCTCCGCTATACCAACCCGAACACGGGCGCCGCGGTGACGGTGAACGCGCCGACCGCGCGCACGGTGACCGTCGTCGAGCCGGTGCTGAGCATTGCCAAGAGCATCCTCACCCCGCCCGACCCCGCCGACGCGGGCGGCGTGGTGACCTACCGGGTGGTGATCAGCCACGCCGCCGGCAGCGTCGGTACGGCCTACGATGTGGTGGTGACCGACCCCATCCCGGCCGGGCTGACCAACGCCACGGTGGTTGGGGTGAGCGCCGTGGGGATTACGCCGCCATCGGCGGCCATCAGCAGCGGGGTGGCGCGCGTGCCTGCCAGCGACAGCTTCGACCTGCCGCCCGGCGCCAGTGTGACCCTTGACTTCCGCGCCGAGATCGGCGGCAGCGTCAGCCCCGGCCAGATGATCACCAACCGCGCCAGCGCGGTATGGAGCACCCTCGACGGCGACAGCCCCGACGAGCGCTCCGAGGGTGACGGCGTGGCCGATGGCAACGAGCTGCTCAACAGCGGTGCGCTGAACGACTACGAGATCAACAGCAGCGCCAGCTTCACCATCGATCAGCCCGACCTGACCAAGGCCCTGGCGGCAACGTCGGCGGCCCATACCGGCGGCGCCAACGTGACCATCGGCGAGATCGTGACCTACGAACTGGGCGTTGCGTTGCCCGAGGGCGTTATTCCCTCGCTCGTCCTGGTAGACGATCTGCCCGCCGGTCTGGCCTTCGTCCCCGGCTCGGTGACGGTGGACATCACCGGCTTTAATGGCACGGCCCCCGACCCGACGGTCAGCGGCGGCGCGGGCAGTGGCGATGATGTGACGATTAGCTTCGGCACAATCAACGTCGCCGTGGACAATGACGCCAGCAACAACAGTTTCCGCGTGCGCCTCCAGGCCCGCGTGCTCGATGTGGCCGGCAACGTGGGGCTGCCGCCGGCCCAGACCACGCTGATCAACCGCGCCAGCCTGACCGTGGGCGCCAATCCGCCGGTCAACAGCAATGACGTGACGGTGACGGTGGTCGAGCCGCGGCTGGAGATTACCAAGGTCTTCAGCCCTGACCGGGCCTACGCCGGCCAGACCGTCGAGGTGCGGCTGACCGTGCGCAACACCGGCGTGTCCGACGCCTTCGACGTGGTCATCGTTGACCCGCTGGACCCGCGCTTCGTCGCCGCGGTCGAGGGCAGCACACCGACTGGCTTCACCTTCGATTCATATGTTGACGGCGCCCTCACCGTACGCTACACCGGTGGCGGCATCCCCGCCGGGCAGAGCCGCATCTTCACCTTCCGCGTCACTCTGGACGACCCGGCCACGGCGGGGGAGGTGATCACCAACCGCGCCACTGTCACCGAGGCCAGCACCCTGCCTGGCGCCGATAGCGGCGAGCGGGAGTTGCCGGCGGTTGATGGCAGCGATGATCTGACCATCGTGGCCACCGACCTGGTGTTGACCAAGGATGACGGCGGCGCCAGCGCGGAGCCGGGCGGCGCAATCACCTTCATCCTCAGCTTCCGCAACGTTGGCAACCAGGACGCCACCGGCGTGACCCTGACCGAGACCGTGCCCGCCAACACCACCTTCGATGCAACCGCCAGCACGCCAGGGTGGAGTTGCGCCAACGGTGCGCCTGCGGGCACGAGCTGCACCTTCACCGTTGGCAACCTGGCGGCGGGGGCCAACGGCAGCGTCAACTTCGTCGTGCGGGTCAACAACCCGCTACCCGCGGGCGTGACCGAGGTGGCCAACGCCGCTCGCATCAACGACGACGGCAGCAACGGCGCCGACCCGACTCCGGGCAACAACCAGGCCAGCGACACCACCCCGCTCACCGCCGCGCCGGACCTGGAGCTGACCAAGAGCGACGGCGGGGCCAGCGCCGAGCCGGGCGGCACGATCACCTTCATCCTGAGCTACCGCAACGTGGGCAACCAGGACGCCACCGGCGTGACCCTGACCGAGACCGTGCCGGCCAACACCAGCTTCAACGCGACCGCCAGCACCGCGGGGTGGAGCTGCGCGCCCGATGGCAGCGCCGGTAGCACCTGCACCTTCACCGTTGGCAACCTGGCAGCAGGGGCGAGCGGCAGCGTCAACTTCGTCGTGCGGGTGAACAATCCGCTGCCGGCGGGGGTGACCGAGGTGGTCAACGCGGCGCGCATCAGCGATGATGGCAGCAATGGCGCCGACCCCACCCCGGAGAACAACCGGGACGACGACACCACCCCGCTCACCGCCGCGCCGGACCTGGTGGTGACCAAGGACGACGGCGAGAACTTTGTCCTCCCGGGGCAGACCCTCACGTACACCCTGCGGGTGCGCAACGTGGGCACCCGCGGGGCCACGGGAGTGGAGGTGCGCGACGCGCTGCCCGCTGGCCTGAGCTTCGTGGCGGCCAGCGACGGCGGCACGGAGACGGGCGGCGTGGTCGCCTGGCCGCCTTTCGACCTGCCCGGCGGCGCGGAGGTCACCCGCACCGTCACCGCGCGGGTTGCCGATCCCTTCGTTGATACCCTCGGAGCGATCGTGAACACCGCCACCGTGGAAGACGATGGGACCAATGGCGCTGACCCGACCCCGGACAACAACACGACCAGCGACACCGACTACGTGCGGCCCGACCTGGCGCTGACCAAGAGCGACGGCGGGGCCAGCGCCGAGCCAGGTGGCCTGATCCGCTTCGTGCTCTCCTACACCAACACCGGCGGCATTGACGTCACCGGGGTGACCCTGCGCGAGACGGTGCCGCTGAATACCGGCTTCGACGCCAGTCTGGCCGAGAACGCCGGCTGGACCTGCGCCCCTGATGCCAGCGCGGGCAGCGAGTGTGTCTACACGGTGGGCAACCTCCCCGCGGGCGCCTCGGGCACGGTCAACTTCGTGGTACGGGTGAACGACCCGTTGCCGGCGGGGGGGGCCGAGGTGGTTAACGCGGCGCGCATCAGCGACAATGGCGCCAGGGGGCCCGACCGCAACTCCTCCGACAACGCGGCCAGCGACTCCACGCCGGTCTCTGCGGCGCCCGACTTGCAACTGAGCAAGAGCACGGGCGGCAGCGCGCCGGTGCCAGGGCGCCCGCTGCCCTACCGGCTGGAATACCGGAACGTGGGTAACCAGGGAGCCACGGGGGTGACCATCACCGAGACGGTGCCGGCCAACACCAGTTTCAGCGCGGCGGGCAGCAGCGCGGGCTGGAGCTGCGCTGACGGCGCGCCGGCGGGTAGCGCGTGCAGCTTCAATATCGGCAGCCTGCCTGCGGGCGCTGGCGGCAGCGTGACCTTCACCGTCGTGGTGGACAACCCCGTGCCGCAGGGGACGACCGGGATCGTCAACGTGGCCAGCATCAGCGATGATGGGGTCAACGGCAGCGACCCGACCCCCGACAACAACAGCGCGACGGTGAACTCGCCCTTCAGTCCGACGGCGATCACCCTGATGCACTTCAGCGCCACGCGCACAGGTGAAGGTGTGGAGGTGCGCTGGAGCACCGGCATCGAGATCGACACCGCCCGGTTCCGGATCTACCGGAGCGAGACGGCGACGCGCGCCGAGGCGATCCAGATCGCCGAGGTCAAGAGCCAGGGCAGCGCGACCAGCGGTGAGAGCTACCGCGTTGTTGACACTGGCGCCGAAGCGGGCCGGAACTACTGGTACTGGCTCGTGGAGGGAGAGGCCGACGGCGACGAGGCCACCTATGGCCCCGTCCGCGTCACCGGGGGTCTCAGCGCAGGCTTCCAGGTCTACCTGCCGCTGCTCCGGCGATGACGGTTCCGTCTGACGAGGGGGAGGACCGGGAGGGCGCAGCCCTCCCAGAACACCTCTAATTGTTGCGCATTCGTTGCAGGTTGGAGGGACGCGGGGAGGCTTCGTCTCCCCGCAACCTGCATTTCGCCCGCGGCGGCAGGAGCGTCCTGGCTTCGCCAGGGTGCTCGCCCGCCGCGGGCGGAACAATGTGCGCCGCGGCAGGCGCTGTCCTCCGCACCTCCCCTGAAAGGGTACGCACAAGGCCGCGCAGCGAAACCATTTCTAAGCAAGGGCCGGAAGTGCAAGAAACACTTCCGGCCCTGCTCCTTACTCATGCAAACCGAGGCCCTGACCCATGAAGATCCGGGAGGCTGCCGCCTTCCCAGGAAAACCCTTCTGCATCCGGTTGTGGTGCGGCGCAGCCGCGCGGGTTCCATAGTGGTAACCCGACGCGCGGCAAACCCGGAACCTCGACTACCGGCTCTTGCGCTTCCGTTCGCGGCGGGCCTCGCGGCGTCCGGTGGTGGCGACGGGGCGGGGCGCCTCGGGCGCAGTGTCGCCAGCGGCGACCCGCGGCGCGGCGCGCGCGCCACGACCCCTGGTCGCGGCCGCGCGTTCAAGGCCAGGCAGCACGCTGCGCATATAGTACACAACGTACCCGGCGACGCCCACTTCAACCACGGCCTGGATCCAGAACCAGATGCGCTGATTGAACACGGGGACGTTCAGCAGGCGCAGGGCGCCGATAAGCACGCCTACTCCACCGAGGATCATCAGGGCGATCCCAAGCTGGCGCATGAACGTCTGGCGGGCAGGATTGCGTTCAGTGTGCCGGAAGTAGAGATACGCGCCAGCGCCCACCCCCAGGATCTGGATGATGAAGAACGTCCAGGCCAGGGGGCCAAAGGCAGGATCAGGCGTGGTGAGGTAGCTGAAGATCCCCATAGAGTGGTGCGCCTCCGAAGGAGCGGGAAGGAAGCAGAAGCGACGGCGATTATAGCAGCGGGCCACCCGCGCGTCAACCGTAGGGGGAGATGGTACGTGTCCACACTTCTCCTGGGAGCGAGGGCATCTTGCCCTCGAATTCTGACGAGGGCGGGACGCCCTCGCTCCAAGGTCTGCGGGGTTACCCCAACGCTGAACACATACGGGGAGAGGACACAGGGCGTGTGCAACGTCCCTGGGGCGAGCCCCAACCCCCCCGGGGAGATGACATAACTGTTATCGCCTGACTCGCCTGGGATTTGATGCAGGCGGGGCATGCCCCGCCCGCCCCGCTCACGCTGGCCGGGGTGGGCGCGCAGGGGTGTGACGAAACGTTCGGCACGTGCCGCGGCCCACCGGCCCGCCGGGCGCCTGAAGGCGCCGGCGAGCCTTGCGAAGGCTACCTTCGTAGCCTGCTGAAGCCGGCGCCGGCTTCGCCGTGAGCCCTGGCCTGAGCCGGGACGAAGGCTCAGCCGAACGGCCGGCTTCGCAGGACGTTCGCCCGCGCCTGATGAAGATGACGCATTCCATCCGGTAG
>JAOACN010000209.1 GCA_026417815.1 Chloroflexaceae bacterium
GCCACCAGGGTGGCATGCCAGTCGCGCCCGTGGACCACGTTACGCAGATGGTAGCCCGGGCGGTTGGCCCCGGCCACCAGCGGCCCGGCCTCGACCACCGAACGGTCGGCGACGACGAAGATCCCCTCCAGGCCCACCGGCGAGGCATAGCCGGGGGTCGCGCCGGCGGCGGCGATGCGTTCGGGATCGGCGGGGCGCAGTTCGCTCACCCGGGCGGCGGCCCGCAGGCGGGCCTCGTTCACCTCCAGATCGCCGCGAATGACCACGAAGAGCAGGCCCCGCTCGGGGGTGTCGAAGAACACCGCCTTGGCCGTCTCCGCCTCGCTGATGCCCAGGAAGGCCGCCAGGCCGGCGATGGTGGTCGCCCCGGGCGTGGCCACCTCCGCCAGCGGCGGCGCCTCGGCGGGCGGTGGCGGCGCGGGCCGCGCGAATGTGGCGACCTCGCCGGCGGCCCCGTAGCCGCAGGCCCTGCACAGGGCGAGCGTGTCCTCGCCGAACGGCGAGAGGGCCATATACGCCCGGGCCTCGCCCGCGCCCGGCGCGCCGCTGGCCTCGACGGCCACGCAGCGCACTCCGCAGCGAGCGAAGACACGCTCAAAGGCCGCCCCGACACGCGCGAAAGCGGTATCGAGGCCGGCGGGGTCGGCATCGAAGGAGCAGGCCGTCAGGAGGGTGAACTCGCGCAGGCCCAGCAGGCCGCCCCGGACGCGCGCCTCGTCGCGGTAGACCGGCTGGATGGCGTAGACCAGCGACGGCAACTGGCGGTAGGAGCCGATCTCGCGCCGGGCCAGTTCGACCAGCGCCGCCTCGTGGGTCGGGGCGAGCGCCAGGGGCCGCTCGGCGCGATCGCGCAGCCCGAGCATCCGCGGGCCATAGACGGCGTCGTGTCCGGTCCGCTCCCAGAGCGCCGCCGGCTGCACCAGCGGGAGGCGCGTCTCCTGGCCGCCGATGCGCGCCAGTTCTTCGCGCATCAGCGCCTCGATGCGCCGCGCGGCGGCCAGGCCAAGGGGCAGCAGGGCGAAGCTGCCGGGGGCCAGCGCCCGCGCCAGCCCGGCGCGGAGGGCCAACTGGTGGCCGATCTGTTCGGCTTCGGCCGGCGCCTCGCGGAGCGTGCGACCGAGCAGTGAGGAAAGGCGCATGGCGGGTCTCCTGTGGTCCTCACCCTCCCCCGCCTCGCTGCGCTCGGCGCCCCCACCCTCTCCAGCGCAGGTGGAGAGGGTGGGGGCAGGGGGGAGGGTGAGGACAGCATCCTGACGCTACTTGAAAGAGCCCGGGAACATCTGGTTTTCCCGCATCCATGCCCGCGCGGGAGGGTCCGGGAGGGCGCAGCCCTCCCGGAAACGTTCCCTCACCCCTCGGTGATGGCAAACAGCAGCCCGGCCTCGCAGGCCACGTCTCCCTCGACCGTGGCGCGGCCCCGGGCCTTGCCCACCCCGCGCCGGAACTTCTCGACGTTCACTTCCAGCCGCAGCACCTCGCCGGGGCGCACCACCCGCCGGAAGCGGCACTCGTCAATCCCGGCAAAGACCGCCAGCTTCCCCCGGTGCTCGGGCAGGCTCAGGGCGGCAACGGCCCCCGTCTGGGCCAGGGCCTCGACGATCAACACCCCGGGCATGATCGGGTTGCCGGGGAAGTGGCCGGCGAAGTGCGGCTCATTGGCGCTGACCAGCTTCTCCGCCACCGCCCGCGCCCCCGGCTCAAGCTCCAGCACGCGGTCAATCAGCAAGAAGGGATAGCGATGTGGGATGATCGCCATGATCTCCTGGGTGGATAGCATCGGGTAGTCCTCTCGTACCATTTCGGATTTTGGATTTTGGATTTTGGATTGCTGTCTACAGTGTCCCGATGCCGCTTCCAATCCAAAATCCAAAATCCAAAATCGCATCAGGCCATAGGGTACCATAAAAACGCCGGGCGACCCGCTCGCCCCGCGCCACCTGATGTCCGGCAGCCAGAAGTGCTTGTTCAGGTTACCACAGAGAGCGCAGAGGGGCGCGGAGGGCTTCAAACGGCCCCTCGTCCGCGCCCTCTGCGGTGATCCTGCTGCGCCCCTTTGACGCTCACGCATCTCTGCTGCTATAATCCCGCCCATCACTGCTATACAGTCGCCGCGCGCGGCCCCGCCCCGCCTGGACGTCGCCGCCGATTATTCCCGTGTGGAAGGTGAGCAGTCTGTAAACAAAGTCTTTCCCTGAACCCCCAACCCCCTCCCCAACCCTCCCTCGCTGGGGGAGGGCGCCCGCCGCCTCCCCCAACGGGGGGAGACCGGAAGGGGGGCGGAAAGGCCAGGAAACTTAACTTTACAGACCAGTGAGCCTTCCACGCGCTGCTCGTGATCGCTCCCGAATTCTC
>JAOACN010000215.1 GCA_026417815.1 Chloroflexaceae bacterium
ATAAGAGACAGGTGCAGGACGCGCCGTCCGATCAGGCTGCCCAGGGCCGAGAAGGCCAGCATGCTCGCGATCGTGGTGGTGACTGCGTGAATGGGATAACCGATGAAGAGTGTAAAGCGCTGGATCAGCACGATCTGCACAAAGATGTAGCCAGCGCCCAGCAGACTGAAGTAGGCCAGCACCGGCATGGCGCCCGAGGTGCGCAACCCGTCGCGCCGGTAGCGCGCCAGCGGCGCAACGATGAACAGGATCGCGGTCGCCACGGACAGGGTGAACAGGGTGAGCAGGATGAGATTACCGATAGGGAAGCGGTTCAACCGGCCCTCATAGGCGTCGTTAAAGTGTAGATTGCTCCACTTAAAGTAGTTGTAGAAGAACGGATTGTCGTCGGTGACCGGGAAGATGTTGAAGGTATAGGCTCGCTCAAAGGCGCGGGGGTCCTCGGCGTAGAGGTAGTGTGTGAAGGTATTGTCAAGGAGCACGAGCGGATCCTGGAGCATACTGAAGTTATTGGCCGCCGCCCAGGCGCGCAGTCGCTCCATCTGCGCCGCGGTGAACGGCGCGCGCGAAACCAGGAGCGTGGCATTCTGGCCGCTCTCGTTGGCCACGATGGCGATGTGGTCGCCGGGGCGCTCGACGCCCATCCGCCGCAACGCCTCGGCGGCAAGTCCGGTGAGCCGCAGCATCTCGCGGGGGGGCGCGTTGACATCGCGCGTCCACGAGAAGACACCTTGCGGGCTCAGGGCGTTGAGCGACTGTTCGAGCGACTCGACGGTATAAATGTACGACTCCGCCAGCACGTAGGCCCCTCCGGAGAGGGCGGCCAGGTTGTCGAGGCCGATGCCCTGGATGATGTCGTACTTTTCCTGCGTGCGGCTGAGGAAGCTGCGTCCCTCGGCGACGATCAGCCTGGTGCCGGGGTGCTCGGCCAGACGGCCGGTATAATCAGCGTATGGCCCGGTGAGCAACTCGACGATGCTCGGGTTGAGCTCGATCGCCGTGATAGATTTGGCGCCATACAGTCGGGCAAGCAGGATATCGAGACCGCCTCCCACGCCAATCTTCAGTGTGTTCGGATCCTCGATGCCCAGATGGTAGACCGCGCTGATCACCGCGTGGTCGAGGAAGCGGAAGCGCTGGAGATCTTCTTCGCTTCCATCAAACTGGTACATGCCGGTCATCGAGGTGCCGTCAATGGTCACCAGGCGCAGCGGCAATTCAGGGCGGCCGTCGAGCGGGTAGGCCGAACTGACCGCGCCTACAATCATCGGCTCAGTGATCACAATTTCCGGCATAACGTCAACCCGCCCCACGGGGTTCCAGCGGGTGTACTCTGGTTGAGCATTCTGGGCGCGCATGGCCCAGCCGAGTTCTTTCGACCCGGGTACCGGCAGCGCCAGAGGACGCAACAGCAGGATCGCCAGCAGGGCCAGCGGGCCAAGCAGCGTGGCCGGAACGACCCGGCGCAGGCGTCGCGGGAGCTCAAGCCCGAACAGCACCGCGGCAAGGGCGCCCAGGAAGGCGATCAACGCAATTGACGCGGGACCCCCAAGCAGTTCTATCAGCGCCAGAATGCCGACCGTGGCAATGCCCGCGCCGAGCATATCGGCGAAGTACAGCTTGTGGGCCCGCGTGGACCAGCGGCTGAAGGCCGCGGCGATGGTCAAACCGCCGGTGAAGAAGGTTGTGAAAAGACAGGCAAAGTAGATCGCCAATCCTACGACCGTCCAGGCAAGCTGGGCCGCGCGCAGCGGATCGATGGCGACAAAGCGGATCACTACCAGGTTCATCAAACTGGCCATGCCGAAACTCAACGCCAGCAGGCCCAGGCGCCGTTTAAGCGTGGGCCCGTCCCACTGACGGACGGCCAGAAACGCGCCCGCCGCGCCCCCGCCCAGGAGGGCCACGCCGATCACCAGGTAGGTAAAGTGGTGCCAGATCATGATCGAGAAGATGCGTGTGAAGGTGATCTGGAGCGCCAGCACCCCGCCCGAGACGAGCGCAAGAGCGAGGTACTTACCCCCAGCGGCGAGCGTTCTGTGCATGCAAACGTCCTTTCAGCAATGAATTCAAAATGATTGCGGAATAGCTGCACGTATATCCGGCAAGTTCCGTATACGGTCGAGAGAAAGGGAAGCCGTGAGGGCTTTACTCTCTCCGGCCTACCTGTTCAAGCCCGCTGCGGGCTAAAGCCCTCGCTCAGAACGTGGAAGCCCCGCAGGGGCTTGCATAAACTCAGCCAGGGCTTTAGCCCGCAGCGGGCGACGATGCCCGGATTTAGAGCCTATCCGAATAACTCCTGTAGGAAGGTGGGGAAACCGGGTTTCCCCACGCCCCTCCCTGAGGGGAGGGGCTCGGAGGGCTACGCCCTCCCAGAAAAGGTATCGGACAACCAGGTTATCCGGATAGATTCTATAATGCTTTCACCACATCAGGCGTGAACCTGCACCTCCCAGGGCGCCGTAATCGGCTTCGATCTGCGAACGTCCGGAGGGCGCGGTCACCAGGGCGTAGCGCCGTCCGGCCAGGCGCCGTTCCGTCTGGCGTGAAACACTGCCATTGACGCGCACTTCGCGCAGGGTCGCCCCGCCGTGGCGCAGTGGAAGCAGCACCGCCGCCGTACCGCCGGGGTTGGGCGGGAAGCCAAGCTCGAAGGCAAGTTGACCGGTGCGTGCCTTCCAGGTCAGGCGCTGAACGCGCGCGGCGGCCCTGGCCTCGGTGAAGGCCAGCCAGCGTTCTGCGGAGAGGACCGGCATCCCGTGGGCGACGGCATAGTCCAGGCTTTCATTGAGCCAGCGCCCGACATGGGCGGCTTTCTCCCCGCCGAACAGAAACGGATCAACGTGGCACTGCAGGCCCAGGGCCGCCGGGTAGCGGCGCACGCACTCGGCGATCTGGGCAATGGTAACCGTTGCCGCGGTCGCCCCATCAAACCCGGCCTCGTGCCCGGTATCAAAGACACTCATCAGATGTTCGTCGACCAGGTGCGTGGGTTGCTGGTAGACGCTCAACAGCGCCCCGCGCTCGTCAACGAAGCGCATGGGCAGGCCGGTGCCGCTGAGGTAGCCGGCGGCCCACGTGCCGTCGGCCTGGCGCACGACACTGCCGGCGTGGTAGTGGTCGAGGTTCATGCGCACGCCGTAGCGCGCCTGAACGAAGGCATTGTCCACCCAGCCATACCAGAGAATGCGGTGGGTACGCACGGTGGGTGGCAGCGGCCCGTAGCCGTATTTAATGAATTCGCTCCAGTACAGGTTATACCCGGTTTCAAGCCCGTCCTCCACGTAGGGGTGCATCCCGAACTCGTGGCCGCGTTCGCGCCAGTGCGCCAGGGTCGTTGGCGACGGGATCGGATCGTCCTGCTTGAAGAGGCCGTTCAGCACGGGGATCTCCTCAACGCTCCAGCGGGCCTTGCGGGCCAGCCGGCGGACCGTGCTGGTGCGGGGCGGCGTGTAGTAGACCGAAACCGTGCCCCCGCGCCGTTCCACCGGGTTAATCAGTTGTTCAATGTGGCTGACGCGGCTGCCGTGTGCATCACCCGTAGCGACGATCAGGGCCGGCGCGCCGCCGGGGAAGTACCAGAGCCGCGGCAGTGGCGGTCCAGCCGCCGCAAGTTCTTCGATCACGCGGGCGAGCAGGCGCTGGTGCTCATCGGCCTGGGGGATGCCGATACGATCGAGGTCGATCCAGTCCACAAAGAGGTCGGTGGCGCGGAGACCTTCCAGGTCGTCCCGCTCCTGGCCCGCGGCGGCCGGGTTGCCCTGGCGAATGAGCGCCACGCAGCGCGCCAGGTCGAAGGCCCACAGGGCGGTCATGCCCTCGCCGAAGCGGTGCAGGGTCACCAGCGGGTCGCCATTGCCGCTGCGGGCGACGATGCGCGCGCCGTCGAGGGCCAGCCGGTCGTAGGGGCCGTGGAGTTGCAGGAGGCCCTCCTCCAGCCCGTCGAGTTCTGGCAGCCCGGTGACAATCTGGAGATAATCGCCGGGCGCCGTGGCCCCGAGAGGGCGCACCCCGAACAGGCTGACGAGCTTCGCGTCCGGCCGAATGCCGAGAAGCGCGCCGCCTCGCCCGACATAGGCGCGCAGCAGGGCGACCTGATCATCACGTACCGGCCCCGGCGCGAGGACCACGACAGAGAATCCGGCCAGTTCCGCCGCTCCGACCTGCTCCAGGGGCGCACTGCGCAGCGTCGCCAGGCCTTCGGTGCGCAGGATCTCGATCAGGTAGGCGCTGAAGTCGGGATCGGCGGCCGGGTTGGTGAGTACAAGCAGCGGCACCTCGGGGACGGGAACAGCCGATGACAAGGGGGGCGCCATACCGGTGGCCCCGGCAAGCGGGGCCGTAAGGGGACGCTCTTCCAGCCCATAGGTGAGCGCAGCGCCGCCAAGGGTAGCGCTTGCTACAGCGGCGGTAGCAGCGCCGAGCAACTGGCGGCGGGTCAGGCGGCGGGTTGCGAGTGGCCGGGTCATGCGACATCCCTGCGGGCAACGGTCTGACGTCCCGCAGGAGAGGATACCAGAAGCGTGTAATCAACGCATAAATCTTCCCGCCCCTTTGACTGACACGATTGTTATCTGCCTCGCGATTATCGGTTGCGGAGGAACCGCCATGCGACCACGGCGATGACCAGTAGCACCGGCGCCAGGGCCATGAACAGGATCTCGAGACTTTCAGCTTCCCAGCGAGGCGGACCTTCGATCGCCGGCTGACTCCGGCTGTCGTCTGGTAGCGGGGTTGACGTGGGCACGGGGGTTGGTATGGGAGTAGGAGTGGGGACGATCCGAGGGATGGGAGTAAACGTCGGCGGGGGCTCCACTTCAGGGGCTGCTACAGGCGCGCTGGTGTACCAGATCGTCTGGCGTGCGCCCTGGTCCCCATCAGTTTCGGTGGTCATCCAGACGGCGTGGAGGCGATTACCCCGTTCCACTACCAGTCGCGGGCTCTGGGGCGCCGCACCCGGGCCGGTCAGCGCCTCAGGCGCCGACCAGGTCAGGCCGTCCCAGGTGAGGTGCCATAGTCGCTGCTCGTTGTCGCCAGCAGTGCTTACCACCCCGACCACGAGCAGGTGCATGCGCCCGGCGCCATCAGCGGCCAGGCTAAGGCGTCGCTCAGAGGTGGCGCTCCTGGCAGGGCTGGTTACTTCAGGCACCAACCCGGGCGGCGACCAGGTGCGCCCACCGTCGTTCGAGCTCTGGAACAACACACTGCCAGACGTGGCGCTGACATAGAGCGCAAGCAACTGCCCGGCGCGTCCGATGCCCAGGGTGACTTGAGAGAGCAGGTCGTCGGGAACGCCCAGCGGAACAGGCGCTTCCCAACTCTGACCGCCATCAGGAGAGCGACGGTAGATCGGAAAGGTTGTACCGCCAGGTAGTCCGGCGCCTTGATGTTCCCACAGCAGGTGGACCTGACCCAGATCATCGGCGTCGATCTGGGGAGTGAGGTTTGCGCCATCGAGCAGCGAGAGATTCTCGGCACGCGTCCAGGTAAGGCCCCCATCGGTGGAGCGGCGGTAGCGCACGTCCTGGCAGGTGGCACAGGGCCGGTCGGCAGGCTCAGACCGGAGCGCCGGAGCCGCAAACGCAACGTGGAGGGTTCCGTCCGGACTGCTGGCGATTGAAGCGTTGCCCCCTTCACCAAGTCTGGCAGGGGGGAGCAGCAGGGCCATGCGCACCACGTCGTCCCAGGGGACATGAAGGTACTGCAGCTTGCCATCGGTATCGGTGACAATGTGTAGCCTGGTATCAGGCGCGCTGATGAAACTGCCACGCAGGGCGAAGCGCGGATTATTCATCGCGGCATCGCTGGCCAGTGGGGAAGAGGTGTCACCGAAAAACTGACGTTCCTGCAGCATAATCGGCTCAACTGTGGACCACACCCCATTAACACGCACGCGGTACATGAGGGTGTCGGCGAGTCTGGTCCGTTCGTCGGTACGGATGAGGACACTGCTCCAGATCACGTGGAGCCGGCCATCGCCATCTACCGTCAGGTCAGGGGCGAAGGAGACAGTGCTTACGGCGGGGTCGGAGAGGCGCAACGGCGGTTCCCAGGCATACGATGGTCTTGCCCGTGCCGGTAACAGCGGAACGATCGCCACGAGGAGGAAGGGTAAGCACCAGAGAAGTATAACGCGCAGGTGAACCATGGTCAAAGTGACCTGCAGTGAGGACCGTCAGTGGCTCCGGATGCGGCGCCAGAGGATCAGCGTGACAATCGTGATGATCAGACCAAGGACTGGAACAAGTGCCAGCCCGTGGATGAGCAGCGGGTTACCGCTATCCACAACCGAAGGTGGTGGTGTCGCGCGAATCTCATCAGGCAGCGCGGGTGCAGGCAGGGACGCCTGTCTTGCGGGCAAGGTGGATTGGCCATCCTGCGAAGCAGGAAGGGGTGCATTGGGGGCGCCTGGCGCGGAGGGAGGCTCGCTGAACGGCGTTGGTGGCAGCGCGGGTGCATCAACCGTCTTGCTGCTGTGCCACACGCGTCGCTCACCCCAACCGCTCGCGTCGGTGTAACTGAACCAGACGGCGTGGAGTTGATTCCCTCCAGCCACCGTCAGACGGGGCCACATGGGCCAGTTCATCGTGGCTGCAACAATATCTGGCGCCGACCAGCTTTCGCCGTTCCAGGTGAGATGAAGCAGCATCGGAATCGCCGCAATGGTCCCTTCAGGAAAACCGGAGACCAGGAGATGAACGCGGCCAGCGCTGTCGGTTGCCATTATGTAATTGTCGAGACTAATGTTGCTTCCGGCATCGCGAGTCCGTATCCCAGGGATGCGTTGGGGCGTGCTCCAGGTGTCTCCTCCGTCGCGTGAAAGCTGATAGTAAATCTCGGCGCCGAAAGCGCTGCGGTAGACCACGATAGGATTTTCACCGACCAGTCCTAGAGTTGTCTGCACGACCGGGCTATCAGCAATGCTGAACAACACCGGCTCACGCCAGGTCTCACCGCCATCGTCGGAACGCCGGTAGACGCCAACTTTGGGCCGGCCAAGACCTGCAAGCCAGTCACTACCATTATCCCAGACTACATGCAGCCGGTCGCGTCCGTCCACCTTCACCTGGATGCGCTCATCGCCACCGGGCAGTTGGGCTAGGTTGGCGCGCACCGTCCAGGTCTGGCCGCCATCGATCGAGCGGCGGTAGAAGACCTCGCTCAACAAGCGGTTGCCTTCCTCGGTCCCGAAGAGGTTCTCGTTATAGAAGGCGTGCAAAACGCCTTTACTATCAGTGGCGATAGCATTGTAGTAACTCCCGCCCAGGCGCCTCGGCTCAGTCCACGCTCCAGCGGACCAGGCCTCCCCCGCCGGGGCGCGAACCGCGCTCACGTCGGTGCAGCTACGGAAGAGCACGTGCAGATGACCGTCAGGGGCGACGGCAATGCTGTTTCGTACGGTATAACCGCCCACACAGGTGAAGGCGATATCGTTCATTGGTGACCATCGCCCGTCGCGCAACACGCGGTAGCGGAGCAGGTCGCGCGAGGAAGCGTCGGGGTCGTTCGGGTCGGGGTTGGCGCCGAGTACGCCGCTGCCCCAGATTGCGTGGACCGCACCCTGCGAGTCCGCGGCAACGTCGGGAAACCAGCCAAACTGGTCGTCAGAGAGATCAAAGGGCGCGCTCCAGCCGCCGGAGGCGAGCGCCGGCTGTCCGATCCCCTGCCCCCCCAGCACAAGGATGCCAACCAGGATCACCGGGAGGAGCGACCGCAGTAAGCGTAGGGATTTGCGGAGCGCTGCGTTACGCATGGCGAGTGTTATGCGGCGCCGGGTTAGGCGGGCCGTTCATACGTCTGATGGTGTACCCTGCTTGCCGTCTGTGTTTGTGGCCCGATGGTTTCTGTCGGCTGGGTGTGCCGTGTAGCGACTGTTGGCAATACGCGCGCGGCGCTGGCGAGAGGGAGGCGTGGCGCTTCGGTAGGCGCCATTGCCGGTGACACGGATGAGGGGCGGATCATCGGGCGGCGGGGTGATGATGACCTCTGGCCGTGGCTCCCGGGTGGTCTGGAAATCTGGCGGTGCGGACGAGGCGCAACGCTCAAGCTCCAGTAGATCCTCCAGCGTGATGTTTTCCGATACAGGCTCGGGGTTGAGGGCGCCATTGCCGTTAGTGTGTTCAGTCTCAAGCGGTGTTTCGGTTGCGGTCAGCAGCCGCGGGGTCGGAACGGGCGCCTGATCAGAGGGCGAAGCCGATGAGGCTGCCTGATCACCGACCACAATCGTAATGCCGTTGCGGGTAACGGAGACTCGGAAGCCACCAGCCTTCGCACTTGCGGAAGAGGGACCCTGGAGGGTGCGGGAGGCCGGAGTGGCAATTACGGCGCCGAGAAAACGCGTTTCGGGCTCGCTGGTCAATTGCTTGCGCGCCTCGATCACCGTCGAGCGGCTATCGGAACGGCCGTTCACCACGAGCATGACCCCGTCCACCAGGGGCGCCAGCAACCCCGCGTCTGGGCCTTCAAGCGCCGCCGGACCGTCGAAGATCACCACATCGGTTGCCTTACGCAGGTGTTCGAGCATTTCCGGCCAGAAAACCAGCGGAACCAGTTCAGAGAAGCGCGAGTAGCCGGCCTCACGGCCCGAAAGCACCAGCAGATTAGGCGTACCGGTCGGGCGGATGTAGGCCCACAGGCTGCCAGGCACGCCAAACGGTTTACCGTTCGCGTCGGTTCCGTTGCGTCCGTGGGCGCGCTGAGCCAACATTTGCGGTATATGGACCGTATCACCCTCGGCATCGACCAGCAGCACGCGGTGGCCCGTGCGGATGTACATCCTGGCGATCTCGATGGCGACGGAGCTACGGGCCGAACTCTTCTGCGGACTGCTAATCAGGAGCGTCCGCGGCAGTTTGCTGCGGGCCGCGTGAACCATGTTGGAATACAGCCGGTTCAGGCTCTCCTGGCGTTTACTCTCGGCCCGCCAGTTCTCCGTCCCGTAAGGTGGTAGTTCGGAAAGCTCGCCGAGGCTTCTGATGCCGGTGCGGCTCTGCAGTTCGCTGCTGGTGCGCCAGCGTTCATCGAGCCGGTCAAGGACCAGCGCGGCCACGATCGCCATCAGCAAGCCGCCGAGGCCGGCGGTTGCCAGTGTCAGGCTGCGCTTCTGAGGCAACGGTCCTGCCGCAGGGCGGGCCGCCTCGAAGAGCGAGAGGCTGTTAGCCGAGGTCTGGTTACTGAGGTTGATCAGGTTGGTGTACTCATCGAGGTAACGCTGGCGCGTCAACTGGAGCGCCTGGAGTTGTTGCTGCACGTCTGAGATATCGATGGCCGAGGAGAGGTTCTTGAGACGTTCCTCAAGCTCGGCAATCTTGGCGTCGACCGCCTGCATATTCGCCTGGGCTTCTTCGAGCCGGCGGCTGATCTCGGCCTGCTGGGCCGCAATCTTCTCAGGTGCGTTAGGGGTATAAGCGATCAACTCCTCAGCAATCGCGTTGGCGATGGCAGCGGCGCGCTCAGGATTGGTATCGGTGATCTTAATTTCGAGCAGGTTGGCGCCACGATCGACGCGGGTGGCCAGCATACGGTCGCGGATGACCTGCCATGGAAAGGTGAGTTGCAGGCGCTCAACCACAGGAGCGAGGATGACCTCGCGCTTGGTCAGGGCGGCGTAATAATCGGCCAGCACATTGCTCAGCGCCACCTGGGCCTGAGTGGGCGCGGAGACCTCGAAGTTATTGCCCACCATCAGCGTGGCCTGCGAAAGGTAGATATCGGGCTGCTGGCGCACCATGTACCAGGCCGTGCCGACAGCCAGTGCCACCGCCAGGGCAAGCACGAACCACCAGCGCAAGAAGAGGCGTACATACGTTAGAACATCATGCCAGGTAAGCATGGGCCAGTTCCTGTCAGGTTATTCGCTAAGGATAGGCGCCGGGTGGTACGGCGTGAAGTGACCAGATGCGTGCCGTTCAGCCGGCAAAAGCGAGGGTCGCGAGCAAAGCCAGCGGGCCGCATCGAGCAGGTTCGCCGCGATGTGCATCGGTGGGTGGCTGTGCAGCTCGGGATGGTCGAGTTGCGCGCGACCGCTCAGGACGAGTATCGTCCGGCAGCCTGCGGCCTGACCGGCGGCGATGTCGGATGGCGCATCGCCAATCATATAGGCTGCGGAAAGATCCACCTGGTGCTCCCTGGCCAGATCGAGCAGCATGCCCGGCCGGGGCTTTCGGCAGCCGCAGGCCTCCTCAGGGCGATGCGGGCAGAAACGCAGCCCGGTGATAGAGGCGCCGTGAGATGCCGCGATACTGATCATACGCTGGTGGATCTCCGTCAGGGTAGAACCTGTCATCAGGCCACGATTGACGGCGGCCTGGTTGGTGACAATAAAGATACGAAAGCCGTGTTCGGTCAGCAAGCGCAGCCCTTCGAGCGCCCCCGGCAACCACCGGAACTCATCCCAGGTCTTCACGTGGTCAACACGGTTCTCATTGATAACGCCGTCTCGATCCAGAAAGACATTTCGCCATCGCGTCGAGGGTTGCTGGTTCATAGCTTGTCGATGATGCAGGCGCCGTTGTCGAGACCCGGGGCAGACCTGGCCACAGAGTCACCAGATGCGCTCGATGCGAAGAGACCGTGCTGCTGTAGCGCGCATAACGTAGGGTAGCGGGAGTTCCTAAAATTTCTCTAAACATGAAGCGTGCGCGTTTTACAGAACTGTTACAGCCTGTCGTCGAACGGGCCGGCACGGTTACGGCGCCGTGCTGACCTGGGCGAAAAACTCGACCCTGGTGGCGAGCTGGCTGGTGCTGACCGGAATGCTGATGGGAACCCGTCCTCGGGCTGGCGCGAAGGGCACCTCGTTGGTGCCGCCACCGATGATCCCGACATCATCATAAGCGATGCCGATGACCTTGAGGTTGGCAAGATCGCGACTCAGCGGGTTGGAGAGAATGCCGGTGATATTCGGCGGATCGCCCTGGATAAAGGCAGCGTTGGACACGGGCAGTTCTTGCAGCGGTGGCGCCTGCACGAACTGCCCGGGCCGAATCAGGACTTCGATACGCGTGATGGTCAGGTTCAAGGGCAAGTTGACTTGCTTGGCTGCACCCATCCGCTGCCCAGGGCCGATCTGGGCTATCGTGTCCGTGTCGGTCAGCAGCACAATGCCCTCGGCGTTGTAGGCGGCCACCTGGTAGCGCACGCTCTGAGCAAGGAGGTTAGGATTGGGATTGCTGACCACGAAAGCATAGCTGGCGCTGCCGCCGCGCTGCCCGAAGCCCTGGGCGACAACCGTTAGCGGATTAGGGGCAGGGGTTGGTTCGCGGGTCGGTGGCTGAAAGGGCGTAGGAGTGGGGGGGGGCAATGTCGGCTGCGGCGATGGAACAGGCGTGTCGGTGGTTGTAAGGGCTGCGGTAGGTGTATTCGCAAGGGTCGGTGTGGCCAGCGGAGTGGCGCTGGGTGATGGCGATGGGGTTGCGGTCACTGTGGCCGCCATAGTTGGCACGGTCGTCTGTAGCGGGGTTTCGGCGACGAGGGTCCGGGAGGTGTTCTGGGTGGGCGCCGGACTAATAGCCACGACCGTTTGCGCCTCCGATGTCCACAGTCGCGAGGCCGAGCGGAGCAGCAGCCCGAGGGCAATCAAAAAGATGACAACGGCCAGAAACGCTTTCCAGGAGATATGAATCCGCATGATCCTCAAGCCCGGTTGAAGGTGGTCGCCACAGGCAGATTATACCTCAAGC
>JAOACN010000224.1 GCA_026417815.1 Chloroflexaceae bacterium
GCCCAGCGCGGGCCGAGCAGGGCCTGCACCCCCAGTTGCAGGGCCACGCGGATAAGGACATCGCCCGCCGCGATCGTCAGGGCCGCGGCGACCGGACGCCGCGCCAGGGCCGTCGTGAGAATGGCGCGCCAGTTGCGGGTCTGCCCGATGGCGCCGGTCATGGAGTTGTTCATTGTCTTCCTCCGTAGCACTCGTCTACTGTCGTCTCGCCAGCGCGTTCGACGGCGAGCAGCGGGAGATTCAGATCGCGGATCTTCGTCAGCACGCCGAAGAGCGCGCTCTGATCCGGCAGGGCGCCGGAGAGCGTCGTCGTGCCATCGGCCTCATGGCGCAACTCCATGCCAGCCAGCCAGACTGACCAGCGGGCCGCCAGGTGTCCGCCCACGCGGATGATGTAATGAGCCATCGCCACGGTATCCTTGCTCAGATGCGGCCGCCTTCTCCACGGAGCCGTGCCGCTGCTTATTGCCGACAGTATCGCTCGCCGGCGGGGCAAAGCGCCTCTATCGCGCGATAGAGCCCGCGGTAGAGCCGGGCCGGGAACCTCGCGCCGCGTGGCCTCCACCTGGGGATAGAACCCGGGTAGCGGCGCACAACCACCCAACGAGTATG
This sequence comes from Chloroflexaceae bacterium, assembly GCA_026417815.1. Taxonomy (GTDB): domain Bacteria; phylum Chloroflexota; class Chloroflexia; order Chloroflexales; family Chloroflexaceae; genus JACAEO01. Next base: position 613 of record JAOACN010000224.1, read on the forward strand.
CTGGCGAGGGGGTCGCGCAAAACACGACGCCACCGGGTTGCGCCGCCTCTCCGCGCGCCGTATAATGCCTGCCTTGAGTATGAATGGCAGGCATGGCGCATTCCGGCGTTGCCGTTGGGAGAGGCAAGCCCGTCCGAACACCCGGGGTGTCCTATGGCGTTCTGGGAGGGCTACGCCCTCTCGGACCCGCCCCCCGGGCCGTTCTCAGGTGTAGGGTTTTCCGGCGCATCCTCGTGTCACCTTCGCCATCCTGGGCATTGGGACGCCCAACTCCCCCCTCTCCACCTACGGTGGAGAGGGGGGCAGGGGGGTGAGGACCGTAAGCGCATGGGAATGCCGAAAACTCCTGCTCGCCCCAAAAACCCTACACCTGAGAGGTGGGTCCCCCCGGGTTCCCCATCCTCCCAACGAGCGGAGCAAGCGTTTTCCTGGTAGGGCAAAGCCCGCCCGGACGCGCCCGAAGGGGCCATCCGTACAGGCTCGTAGCAGGCGAACGACGGAAACCGTATGGCGGCGGAAGAACAGGCGGAGGCCGGGCGGCGGCCACCCGATACGCTCCTCGCGACCAGGCTGCTCAGCCCGCCGCGGCGACCACAGATCATCACCCGTGAACGGCTGGTCGCGAAGCTGCGCCAGGGGCAGCAGGGTCCGCTGACCCTGATTTCCGCGCCGGCAGGCGCCGGCAAGACGACGGCCGTGAGCACGTGGCTGCTGGAAGCGCGACCGGCGGACCCGCAATCGCTCGAACGCTTCGCCTGGCTCTCCCTCGACGCCGAAGACAACGACCCGGCGCTGTTCTGGAGCTATGTCTGCGCCGCCTGCGAGCGGCTGGCGCCCGGGGCGGGCGCGGCGGCCCTCCCGCTCGCGCGGGCGCCCCAGCCCGCCCCGCTCCCGGTCATCGTGGCGACGCTGATCAACAGCCTGGCCGCCCTGCCCCCCGTCACCGGTCCCGAGCGGCCCTACGCGCTGGTGCTCGACGACTATCACCTCATCGAGAATCCGGATATTCACGCCTCGCTCATCCAACTGATCGAGCGGCTGCCGCCCCAGGTCCATCTGGCGATCACCGCTCGCGCCGACCCGCCCCTGCCGCTGGCCCGACTCCGCGCCCGCGGGCTGCTGACGGAACTGCGCGCCGCGGATCTGCGCTTTACCACTGCCGAGGCGCGCGAACTCATTGCCGCCGCGACCGGTCTCCGTCTGGACGAGGCCGCCATCGAGGCGCTGGAGGCGCGCACCGAGGGCTGGGCCGCCGGCCTGCAACTGGCTGCCCTGGCCCTCAGCGATCAGCCCGACCCGAACAGATTTGTCGCCGCGTTTGCCGGGAGTCACCGCTACATCGTTGACTACCTGGCCGACGAGGTGCTCGCGCAGCAGCCGCCCCACATCCGGGAGTTTCTCCTCCGAACCGCGATCCTCGATGAGCTCTGCGGCTCGCTCTGCGACGCGGTCCTCGGTATCGCGGCGGAAAGCCGGGCGCCGGGCGCCTCCGCCGGCGATTCCGGCGCCAGCTTCAGCCAGCACCTTCTTCGGGAGTTAGAGCGCAAGAACCTCTTCCTGGTTCCGCTTGACGACCAGCGACGCTGGTACCGCTACCACCATTTGTTTGCCGAGGTCCTGCGGGCGCGGCTGTATGAACTGGCGCCGGAGGCGGCCCCAACGCTCCACCGCCGCGCGGCAGCCTGGTACGCCCGCGCGGTGGCGGTGGACGGCCCCGCGCGGCTCGATGCGGCGGTGCGCCACGCGCTCGCCGGCGGCGACGACGAGCGGGCCGCCGGTCTCATCGAGGATTCGGGCGAGGCGCTGCTGCGCCACGGCGCCTTCGCGCGGCTTGCCACCCTGATCCAGGCCCTGCCGCCGGGGCGGGTAGAGGCGTCGCCGGCGCTCGCCATCCTGCTGGCCCGGGCGCGCTTCGGCCGCGCCGAGCCGGACGCCGTGCCGCCCCTTCTCGACGCGGCGGCGGCGGCCCTCCCCGCGGCGAACCTTGCGGAGGACGAGCGCCGCGCGCTGCGGGCCTGGATCGTTGCGCTTGACAGCCACATGCTTCGCGTTCGCGGCCAGTACGCCGAGGCAATCGCGCGGGCGCGCGAGGCCCGCGCGCTCATCAGCGCCGGCGAACCGACCCTGCGCGGCTTCGCGACGATGGGCCTGGCACTCGCGCTGCACATGGGCGGTGAGCTTGCCGCGGCCGTCGAACCCTACCGCGAGGCGCTGCAACTGCTCGACGCCGACGACCGCCACACCGCGATCACCACGCGCTGCCTGGCCGGGCTGCTCTACCAGAGCCTCGGGCGCTGGGACTGTCTCTTATACACATCT
>JAOACN010000238.1 GCA_026417815.1 Chloroflexaceae bacterium
AGATGTGTATAAGAGACAGATATAGCTCAGGGCCTTGTCGAGGGCCTGGCGGCTGCCGGCGTCGGGCAGTTGCTCGGGGCTGGGAATGGCGGCGTCAATCGGCATGCCCATACCCGGATTGGTGCCGTAGGTAATCATCGGCGCCAGGGCGCTGGCATCGAGGAACATCTCTTTGTCAAAGCGCGCCTCGGGGTCGCTGGGCAACTGGCGCCAGCGGGCCACCGCGGCCTCGAAATCGGCGCCCTTCGGCGCGTAGGGCCGCCCGGCCACATACTCGAAGGTCGTGTCGTCGGGGGCGACCATACCCGCCCGGGCGCCGCCTTCGATCGACATGTTGCAGATGGTCATGCGCTCCTCCATCGAGAGCGCGCGAATGGCCTCGCCCATGTACTCGAACACGTACCCGGTGCCGCCCCCGACCCCGTACTTCGCGATGATCGCCAGAATGATGTCCTTGGCGGTCACCCCCGGTTGGAGGCGCCCCTCCACCCGCACGGCGCACGTCTGCGGACTATACTGGAGAAGGCACTGTGTGGCCAGCACATGACCGACTTCGCTGGTGCCGATCCCGAAGGCTAGCGCCCCGAAGGCCCCGTGGGTCGAGGTGTGACTGTCGCCGCAGACAATCGTCATCCCCGGCTGGGTCAACCCCTGCTCCGGGCCAATCACGTGGACGATGCCCTGGTTGGCGCTCCCCAGTTCGTAGAGCGGAATGCCGAACTCGGCGCAATTGGCGCGCAGCCGGTCCAGTTGGGCAATGGCCTGGGGATCGATGACCGGAATGATGCCCAGCGCGTTGCGTGGCGTCGTCGGGGTGGAGTGGTCCATGGTGGCGAGGGTGCGGTCGGGGCGGCGCACGCGCAGGCCACGCTGGCGCAGCTCGGTGAACGCCTGGGGTGAGGTCACCTCGTGGATCAGATGCAGGTCAATGTACAGCACCGCCGGGGTATCAGCGGTCTCGGGGCGCACCACGTGCGCGTCCCATACTTTGTCGAAGAGGGTCCTTGACTGGCTCATCACGCTTCCTGTTCCAGAAACTCCGTAAGATACGCAACTGGAGGCGGGTGGGAAAACCAGGTTTCTCCACGCCCCTGCCGGAGGGGAGGGTCTGGGAGGGCTTTGCCCTCCCAGGAAAACACCTCTCAGGTCAGGTCTGATCGCCGCCGGCGACCTGCTGGCGCGCCTCGCGCTCGCGCAGCAGCGGAAGTTCCAGGCTATCCCAGAGCGCGAGGTAACTGGCCTCAATGATGTTCTGCGACGCGCCAACGGTGGACCAGCGCTCGTCGCCCCGGGCGCTTTCGATCAGCACCTGCGGCGTGGCCGCGGTGCCCAGATGGGCATCAATGATACGTACTTTATAGTCTACCAGCCGCACTTCCGCAAGGATGGGATAGTGCGGCAGGAGCGCCTTGCGGATAGCGGCGTCGAGGGCGTTGACCGGGCCGTGGCCCTCGGCGGCGGTGTGCATCACCTCGTCGCCGATCCGCACCTTGACCATCGCCTGCGAGGCGATGGCGCGGTCGCCGCGCTTCTCGACGATCACCGTAAAATCGAGCAACTCGAAGGGCGGCTGGTAGTCCTGGGCGCTGCGGCGCACCAGCATCTCGAAGCTGCCCTCGGCAGCCTCGAACTGGAAGCCGCGATGCTCAAGTTCCTTGATGCGCTGCACCAATCCACGCTCGGCGCCATTGAGGCGCAACCCCAGTTCCTCGGCGCGCATGCGCACGTTGCCCCGCCCCGCCAGTTCGCTGACCACGACCCGCTTGCGGTTGCCGACCAGGGCCGGGTCAATGTGCTGGTAGCTGGACTCGACCTTCTCGATTGCCGCCACGTGGATGCCGCCCTTGTGGGCGAAGGCGCTGCGCCCGACGTAGGGCGCGTGGTGGTCGGGATTGAGGTTCGCCACCGCGGCGACGAAGTGGGACACCTCGGAGAGGCGTCGCAACTGTTCCGGCGCGACGCAGCGGTAGCCGAGCTTGAGTTGCAGATTGGCGATCAGCGGGATAAGGTCCATGTTGCCACAACGTTCACCATAGCCGTTGATCGTCCCCTGCACGTGGATGGCCCCCGCCTCCACCGCGGCCATGGCGTTCGCCAGGGCCAGGCCGCCGTCGTTGTGGGTGTGGATGCCGATCTGCGGGCCGCCCGCGCCGAAACGCTCGCGCACCCGCCGCACCAGCGCCGCCACGTCCCCGGGCAACGAGCCGCCATTCGTGTCGCAGAGCACCAGACAGTCCGCGCCTGCGCCCGCGGCGGCTTCCAGCGTGCGCAGGGCATACTCGGCGTCGAGGCGGTAGCCGTCGAAGAAGTGCTCGGCGTCGTAGATCACCTCCTTGCCCAGGGCCTTGAAAAAGGCCACCGAGTCGGCGATCATCGCCAGGTTCTCGGCCAGGGTCGTCTCCAGCACCTGTTCAACGTGCAATACCGAGCTTTTGCCGACCAGGGTGACCACAGGGGTGTTGGCCTCGAGCAGGGCGCGGATGTTCGCGTCGGCGTCGCAGGCGCTGCCGGCGTGGCGCGTGGCCCCGAAGGCGCTCACGCGGGCGTGCCGTAACCCCAGGGCAGGCACGCGCTGGAAAAACTCGGCGTCCTTGGGGTTGGACCCCGGCCAGCCGCCTTCGATGTAATGCACCCCGAGTTGATCGAGCACCCGGGCGATCTTGAGCTTATCGTCGCACGAAAGCGCCAGGCCCTCGCGCTGGGCGCCATCGCGCAGGGTCGTATCGTAGAGCAAAATTTGCACGGCCGTGCCTCCATGGGTAATGTGCCGGACGCGCCGCGGACGGCGCGCAGGGCGATGCCACTGGCAACCAGTTGGAGGGGTGTGGAGAAAGCGGGTTTCCCCACACCCCCGCCTCCAGGAGGTCGCAGACCTCCCAGAACGTAGCCGGATACCCTGGTTATCCGGAAAGGCTCTTACTGGCGGGCCGTGCCGATGGCGGGCAGCGGCGACGCGCCCTTGCGTCGAGCCGCTGCCGGTTGCTCCTCCTTGCGCCTGATGCATCGAGCCATACACTCAACCCTTCCAGCGGGGATAGCTCCCGAAGATCTTGAACATCCCCGTTCTGGCGCGAATACGGTCCAGGGCGCGGGCCACATGGGCCTCGTCGCGGTGTCCGTTTATGTCAACCAGGAAGATGTACTGCCCCAGCACGGCCCGTGAGGGCCGCGACTCGAGCTTGGTCATGTTGATCTGCTCCTCGGCCAGTTCGAGCAGCGCCCCGACCAGGGTGCCGGCGCGGTCCTCGGTGAAGCCGAAGCAAAAGCTGGTCTTGTCGTCGCCGGTGGGCGGCGCGTCGGCGCGGGCCAGCACGATGAAGCGGGTCACGTTCCCCAGGTTGTCGGCGATGTCGCGGGCCAGCACCGCCGCCTCCATCAACTCGGCGGCGCGCCGGGTGGTGATCGCCACGGCGGGGCGCGCGTCGGCCAGGGCCTCGCGCAAAGCGGCGCTGTTGGAGAGCGAGGCCACCGTCGCCACCCCCGGCAGGCAACGCTCGATGAACTTGCGGCACTGCCCCAGGCTCTGCGGGTGGGCGTAGAGCACGGCGGCCTCGGAGAGTTGTACGCCCGGGCGCGCGGCCAGATACTGGCGGATCGGAATAACGATCTCTCCAGCGATCTGTAGACTCGTCTCGTGGATGAGCAGATCGAGGGTGTAGTTGACGCTGCCCTCGAGCAGGTTCTCGATCGGCAACACACCGACGGTGGCCGCGTCGGTTTCGATCGCGGTTACGACCGCTGGAATGCTCGCCAGCGGCAGCAAGGTCGCGTCGGGCAGGCTGGCGGCGTAGGCCAGCGCGGCTTCCTCGCTGAAGGTGCCCGCGGGTCCAAGGTAGGCGATGGTGGTCATTAGATGGTCACAACATTGCGGGGGCGCGAGCGCGGCAACCTGCCCATTCGACGGCCTCCATCCGCGCCGCACCCGCCCCATCCGCAATCCCAAATCCGAAATCCAAAATCCCTAGTCCGTGCCATACCCCGCGGCGTAGGCCACGGCCTCGGCCTTGATCCGCTCCTGGCGCGCGGCGAGCATCTTGTTGAGGGCGGCCATGTAGGCCTGCGCCGCGGCGACGATGGTGTCGGTATGCACCCCGTAGCCGCTGAAGATCTGCTGCGTCGCCCGTTTGCCGGTCAGCACCGTGGTCGTGCTGGTGCTGGCCCCCAGGTCCACCCGCGCGCCTTCGGTGTCCGGCGCGCCCTGCTCGCGGATCCGCACCGTGACCTCGGCCACCGCGTCCAGCCCTTCGGTGATGGCGTTGATCGAAAACTCGATCAATTCGCTGGGGCGCTGCACCACCCGGTTGATCGCCCGGTAGATTGCGTCCACCGGGCCGGTGCCCGTGTCGCTGTCAACGTAGACCTGCCCCTCGGGGCCGATCAGGCGCACCGTCGCGGTGGGGATCATCCCCAGACCGGAGTTGTACTGCACGTGTTCGAGGCGGTAGATCTCCGGGGCGTGCTGCAACTCGCCGGTGACCAGGGCGAGGATGTCGCGCTCGTCAACCCGCTTCTTGCGATCGCACAGGTCCTTGAAACGCTCGAAGAGGTGCTGGAACTCTTCCTCGCTCTCCAGTTCGATGCCCATGGCGTTGAGCTTGGTGCGGAAGGCATGCCGGCCGGAGTGCTTGCCGAGCACCAGCTCGCTGCCGTCGAGGCCCACCGTCTCCGCGCTCATAATCTCGTAGGTCTGGCGGTGCTTGAGCACGCCGTCCTGATGAATGCCCGACTCGTGGGCAAAGGCGTTGGCGCCGACGATGGCCTTGTTCGGCGGCACGGGCACGCCGATGAAGCTGGAGACCAGGCGCGAGGTGCGGGCGATCTCGCGGGTGTTGATCTGGGTGCGCACGCCGTAGAACTGCCCGCGGGTGTGGATGGCCATCACCACTTCTTCGAGCGAGGCGTTGCCGGCGCGCTCACCGATGCCATTGATGGTGCATTCCACCTGGCGCGCCCCGTTACGCACCCCCGCCAGCGAGTTGGCCACCGCCACACCCAGGTCATCGTGGCAGTGGGTGGAGAGGATGCACTGCTTGATCCCCGGCACGTTTTCGTAGAGATCGCGGATCATGGCGCCGTACTCGTCGGGGGTCAGGTAGCCGACGGTATCGGGGATGTTCAGGGTCGTGGCGCCGGCCTCGATCGCCACCGCCACGGCCTGGCGCAGGAAGAGCGGATCGCTGCGCCCTGCGTCCATCGGCGAAAACTCGACATCATCACAGAGCGAGCGCGCAAAGCTCACCATCTCGCGGATAATCACCAGGGCCTCTTCGCGCGTCTTGCGGAACTGGTGCTCGAGGTGGATGTCCGAGGTGGACATGAAGGTATGGATGCGCTTTTTGGCGGCGGGCTGGATGGCCGACCAGGCCTTTTCGATGTCATCGCGGTTGGCCCGCGCCAGGGCGGCGATGATCGGGCCGTTAGGGGTTCCTACCTCGCGCGCGATCTCGTGCACCGCCGCCCAGTCGCCGGGCGAGGCCGCGGGGAAGCCGGCTTCGATGATGTCCACGTTCAGGCGCGCCAGTTGCCGCGCCACTTCCAGCTTCTCCTCCAGGGTCATGGTGCAGCCTGGCGCCTGCTCGCCATCGCGCAGGGTGGTATCGAAGATGCGTACATGATCTACCGCAGGGGTCTCCATGGTTCCTCCGTCTCTCTCGACAGCACAGCGCAGGCGGCGACGACCCGGCCGGCCCCGCATGGTCTGAAAACCTGTCTTCTGGCTTCTATCGGCCGCTGCCGTCCAGGCGCGCTTCAGCCGTCGCTGCACGCCCCTGGACAAACTTCGCGACTCTCCGCGTCCTCCGCGGTAAACAAACCGTGCATACAGACCTGCAGCCCCCGCCCGGTCGCCGCCCGCCGCGACGGTCGCTCAGGCCCCCCCGCTGCCGGGGGTCACCTCACGCGGGTTGACAAACGGCATCATCCGGCGCAGCTCCCGGCCGATCTTCTCAATCGGATGATCGATGTCGGCCTTGCGATAGGCGTTGAACCGCGGGCGCCCGTTGTGGTTCTCCTCGATCCAGTCCTCGGCGAAGGCCCCGGACTGAATATCGGCCAGGATGCGTTTCATCGTCGCGCGGGTCTCGGCGGTGATGATCTTCGGCCCGGCGGTGTAATCGCCCCACTCGGCCGTGTCGCTCACCGAGTAGCGCATGTAGTTCAGGCCGCCCTGGTAGAACAGGTCCACAATCAGCTTGAGTTCGTGCATGCACTCGAAGTAGGCCACCTCGGGCTGGTAGCCCGCCTCCACCAGCGTCTCGAAGGCGGCCTTCACCAGCGCCGAGACGCCGCCGCAGAGCACCACCTGCTCCCCGAACAGGTCGGTTTCGGTCTCCTCGGCGAAGGTGGTCTTGAGCACTCCGGCGCGGGTGCAGCCCAGACCTTTGGCGTAGGCCAGCGCGTCCTCGAAGGCCCCCCCGCTCGCGTCCTGCTGGACGGCGACCAGCGCGGGCACGCCGCCGCCCTGGGTGAAGACCTCGCGCACCCGATGGCCAGGCGCCTTGGGGGCCACCATGCTCACATCAATCCCCGCCGGGGGAACGATCTGCCCGAAGCGGATGTTGAAGCCATGGGCGAACATCAGGGTCTTGCCCGGTTCCATGGCAGGCGCGATATGATCGCGGTAGATGTCGGCCTGGCCAATGTCGGGGGTGAGCATCATCACGATCTGGGCCTCACGGGCCGCATCGGCCACGCTCATCGCCCGCAGGCCGGCCTCCTCCACCCTGGCCCAGCTCTTCGAGCCAGGGTAGAGGCCCACCCGCACATCGAGACCGCTGTCGGCCAGGTTACGGGCGTGGGCATGCCCCTGGCTGCCAAAGCCGATAATCGCGATCGGCCGGCCCTTCAGGCGCTCGAGATCGGCCTGCTTATCGTAGAACAACTCTGCCATACGCCGTTATGCTCCTTCGCAGAGGCGGGATACGAACACCCGCGGCGAGGGCCAGGCCCGCGGCCTGCCCGTCCAGAGAATGAGAGGGGCGGACGCTCAGGCCCGCCCGCGCAACGTACCGGTCACTTGGCTGCCGCTACCGGCACCCCGTTGCCCCCGGCATGTTCAACATACTCAGTGGCGAACTGCCCCCGCGCGCCGCGCACCATGGCGATGCGCCCGGTGCGCATCAGTTCGCGGATCCCGTAGGGCCGCACCACCTCGATGAAGTTCTCCACCTTGGCAGGCGCGCCGGTCATCTCGACGATCATGGTGCTGGCGCCTACGTCAACGATCTTGGCGTCGAACACGCTGCACATCGAGACAATCTCGTGACGCGACGACGTGGGCGCGTTGAGCTTCAGCACCACCATCTCGCGCTCGACGATAGGATCGTTGGTCACATCGGAGACCTTGATCACCTCGATCAGACGGTAGAGTTGCTTGACCACCTGCTCGACATCTTCCGACTCGACGACGATGGTCATGCGGCTAATGCCGGGCTGCTCGCTGTGCCCAACCGCCAGACTCTGGATATTGTACCCGCGGCGGCGCACCAGGCCGGCCACGCGGCTGAGCACGCCGGGGCGATCTTGCACGAGGAGGACGATCGTGTGGGTTTTCATACACCTGGCTCGTTTCTCAGCGCGGACGGGCGCCCGTCCGCCGGCTGCTATCAGGCATCCGCCTCGGTGATAATCATCTCGGCGATCGACTTGTTCTGGGGCACCATCGGGAAGACGTTGACCTCCCGCTCGACGCGGAAGTCAATCAACACCGGCCCGTCGGTGGCGTGGGCCTCATCAATGGCCGCCTGCACCTGGTCGGAGTGCTCGACGGTCAGGCCCTTCCAGCCGTAGGCCTCGGCGAGTTTCGCGAAGTCGGGGCCGGAGAGGGGCGTGCCGCTGTAGCGCTTGTTCTCGAACAACTCCTGCCACTGGCGCACCATGCCCAGGTAGCCGTTGTTGATCACGGCGATCTTGATGTTCTTGATCTTCTCCTGGACGATCGTCGCCATCTCCTGGTTGGTCATCTGGAACCCGCCATCGCCGACGATGACCCAGATCGTATCGTTGGGGTGGGCGATTGCCACGCCGAGGGAGGCAGGCACGGCGAAGCCCATCGTGCCGGCGCCACCGGAGGTGATGTGGGTGCGCGGGCCAGCGTTCCAGTCAATCAACTGCGCGGCCCACATCTGATGCTGGCCCACGTCGGTCACCACGCGGTAGTTGCCGCGCGCCGCCAGCGTGCGGTTCAACTTCTCATAGACATCGTGGGGCGGCAGGGCCCACTGGGCGGTGTTGGCGCGATTGACGTACTGCTGCTTGCCCTGGTGCTTCTCCTGCAAATCGCGGATGTGCTCCAGCCAGTCGGAGGCGTGGGCGTGCAACTCGGCCAGGGCCTCGCGCTCGGGCAGTTCCTCCAGCAGGGCCTGGAGCGTCAGGCGCGCATCACCGACGATCGGCACCGTCACCTTGACATTCTTGCCGATCTCCGACGGATCGATATCCACGTGGATCACCTTCGCGTTCGGGGCGAAGGTGCTGGCCTTGCCCGTCACGCGGTCGTCGAAGCGCCCGCCGATGTTGAAGAGCACGTCGCATTCCTGGATGGCGCGGTTGCAGTGCACCCAGCCGTGCATGCCGGGCATGCCCAGGCTGAGGGGATGGCTCTCGGGGAAGGAACCGATGCCGTGGAGGGTGGTAATGACCGGGATGCGCAGCGTCTCGGCGAACTGCCGCAGTTCCTCAACCGCGCCCGACATAATCACCCCGTTGCCGGCGATGATCAGCGGCTTCTGCGCCGAGAGCAGCAGTTTTACCGCCTCGCGCACCTGTTTGCGGTTTGGCACGTAGGTGGGCTTGTAGCCGGGGAGGTTGAGCTTCTGATCCCAGTTTGGCACGGTGGACTTCTGCATCGCGTCCTTGGTGATATCAATCAGCACCGGGCCGGGGCGGCCCGTGGTCGCGATGTGGATGGCCTCCTTGAAGACATAGGCCAGGTCGTTCACGTCCTTCACCAGGTAATTATGCTTGGTGATCGGCATGGTGATCCCGGTAATATCGGTCTCCTGGAAGGCATCCTTGCCCAGCACGTGGCTGCCCACCTGCCCGCAGATGGCCAGCAAGGGCGTGCTATCCATCATGGCGTCGGCGATCGGCGTGACCAGGTTCGTCACCCCCGGCCCACTGGTGCCGATACACACGCCGATGCGCCCGGTGGCGCGGGCGTAGCCCTCGGCGGCGTGCCCGGCGCCCTGCTCGTGGCGGCAGAGCACGTGGCGCAGCTTGTCGCGGTATTCCCACATCGCGTAGTAGAAGGGCATGATCGCGCCGCCGGGGATGCCGAACATCACCTCGACCCCCTCGCGGATGAGCGCCTCACACATGATCTGGGCGCCGGTTCGTGTCTCGGACATACGTCCTCCTCGTCGCGCGTAGCGTTGGCAACGCGAAGCACAGGCGGCACAGCATTGGGCTGCTCGCGTCACCGTAGAGCGTCTGGATTACGAAACTGTTACCTCTGGACTACCGACCGGCGGAGCCGCCTCGATGGGGCGTTACGCCGCTGCCCACGTCCTTGTGGGCCTGCGCCCGCGCGGGGCCGTGCGCGAGCGGTGCGGCGGTGAACAAGGCGCCAGTTCGACATTGAAAAACCTCCCGGCGCTGGCTCGGGAGGTTCAGTCTCGCTCAGGCTGCTGGGGCTCGGCATCCCCTCCCTCAACGGCTATTGCTCCACCCGATAAGGAGGAGTACAAGCACGCCGAGGAGGAGGATAGATACAAACCGAGGCGCTGCCATCTGTGCAACCTTCACAAATCGTTATTGTGGGGAGCATACCACAGGGCCACAGGTGCTGTCAAGAGTGTTGCGCGGCGATAGAGTTCACATCTGCCGAACACGTT
>JAOACN010000242.1 GCA_026417815.1 Chloroflexaceae bacterium
GATGTGTATAAGAGACAGTCACCATCCCATGACCCATCCGAGCGTTCCCGTGCTCGATTTTGGCTCGCAGACGGCCCAGTTGATCGTGCGCCGCGTGCGCGAACTGGGCGTATACAGCGAGTTATTGCCCCACGATGCTCCCGAGGAACAGGTGCGCGCGCTCAACCCGGTGGGCATCATCCTCTCCGGCGGCCCTGCGAGCGTCTACGAGCCGGGCGCGCCGGGGATGCCCGCATGGTTGCCCGCCAGCGGCCTGCCGGTGCTGGGGATCTGCTACGGTATGCAGTTGATGAGCCAGGCCCTTGGTGGTGTGGTGTTGCGCCCCGATCACCGCGAGTTTGGCCCGGCAACCGTCGAGGTGCGCGACCCGGACGGGCTCTTCGCCGGCACGCCGCTGACGCAGGCGGTGTGGATGAGTCACGGCGACCGCATCGAGGCCCTGCCGCCGGGCTTCCGGGCCATCGCCGCCAACCCTGCCACGCCCTTCGCCGCCATCGCCGATGACGCGCGGCGCTGGTACGGGGTGCAGTTCCACCCCGAGGTGGTGCACACCGTTCACGGGCGCGCTGTGCTGAGCAACTTCCTCTTTCGCATCTGCGGCGCGGTGGCCGACTGGCGCCCCGCCAGCTTCGTCGCCGAGGCGGTCGAGCGGGTGCGGGCCCAGGTCGGCCCCGAGCGGCGGGTGATCTGCGCCCTCTCCGGGGGCGTCGACTCGGCCGTGGCGGCCCTGATTGTCCATCGAGCCATTGGCGACCGGCTGACTTGCGTATTTGTGGATAACGGCCTGCTGCGCCTCGGCGAGGCCGAACAGGTGATCGCCACCTTCCGCGAGCACTTCCACGTGCCGCTGATCGCCGTGGATGCCCGGGAGGAGTTCCTCGGCGCGCTGGAGGGTGTGGCCGACCCGGAGCGCAAGCGCAAAATCATCGGCGAGAAGTTCATCCGCATCTTCGAGCGCGAGGCGCGCGCCCTGGGGAACGTGAACGTGCTGGTCCAGGGCACACTCTACCCCGACGTGATCGAGTCGAGCGCGCCTGACCGCCAGAAGGGCGTGACGATCAAGACCCACCACAACGTTGGCGGTCTGCCGGCGGATATGCAGATGGAACTGGTGGAGCCGCTGCGCTACCTGTTCAAGGACGAGGTGCGGGCGGCGGGGGTGGAGCTTGGTCTGCCGGAAGACTGGGTCTGGCGCCATCCCTTCCCCGGCCCGGGGTTGGCGGTGCGCATCATCGGCCCGGTAAGCTTCACGCGCCTGGAGACGCTGCGCCGGGCCGACGCGATCTTCCTGGAAGAACTGCGCGCCGCCGGTCTCTACCGCGCGACGCAGCAGGCCTTCGCCGTGCTCTTGCCGGTGCAGAGTGTTGGCGTGATGGGCGACGGTCGAACCTATGCCGACACGATCGCGTTGCGGGCGATTACCACCGAGGACTATATGACCGCCGACTGGGCGCGCCTGCCCTACGAGGTGCTGGCCCGCGTGAGCAGCCGCATCGTCAACGAAGTTCCCGGCGTGAACCGGGTGGTCTACGACATCTCCTCCAAGCCGCC
>JAOACN010000274.1 GCA_026417815.1 Chloroflexaceae bacterium
CGGCTATAATGAGCGAAGCCGTAACCCTGTACATCCGTTCATACCCCGTGGCTCTCCGCGCGACTGATCGCGCGTTGTCAGGTTGATCAGAGGAACGCAGGTCGTGAGTGTAACCTCCGTTGTTCTCGTGCATGCCCACGCGCTGTTCCGCGAAGGATTGCGGCAGCACCTCCTGGCCCATCCGGAGTTTCGGATCGTGGGCGAGGCGAGTAATGGGCAGCAGGCGATCCAGATGGTTGACTACGGAGAGCCTGACGTTGTCCTGATGGAAGTGGATCTGCCCGGCGTCAACGGGCTGGAGGTTTCACGGGCGATCAAGCGCACCCATCCGCACATCGGGATCATTCTCTTTAGCTCGGAGATGGACGGCGACCACGTGGTCAAGGCCATTCGCGCGGGCGTCGCGGCCTACCTTCCCCGTAATGTTGACTGGGCCACCCTGCTCGCCACCCTGCACGAGGTGCGCCGCGGTAGCTACCCGATCAACGACCTGGTGCTCTCCCTGCCCGATGTGGCCACCCAGGTGCTGGCCGCCTTCCGCCAGATGGTCGTTGATGAGGACGTTCAGAGCATTTATTCGCCCCTCTCGCCACGAGAACTCGAGGTGCTCGAACTGGTGGCGGCCGGCCGCACCAATAAAGAGATCGCGCAACTGCTCGACATCAGCAACCAGACGGTAAAGAACCACGTGTCGTCAATTTTGCGCAAACTGGCCGTGAACGACCGTACCCAGGCCGTGGTCTACGCCATGCGCCGCGGCTGGATCAAAGTGACACTGCCCGGCGAGTGAGCGCGCCCGCAGCTCTCTCTGGGCGGACACGCGCCGCCCGATGCCCCCACGCCTTGCCCGGTCGAGGCGCCGCCAGGGGGAGAAGGCTACCGACCCGTGAAGCCGTTTTCGCAGAGACTCTCCCGCACCCTGCTCGTTCTCCCGCTCGTTCTGCTCCTGGCCCTCTCCGCCTGCGATCTTACCACGGTCGGCGAGACCGAGCAGATTGCCAACATTCAGACCATCCGCGCCGGCACACCTTCGCCTACCGCCACGCCAACGGCTACGCCGACCCCCACGCCTACCGCCACGGCAACCCCGACCATTGGCCCCACCGCCACGCCTACCCCGACGCCGCTGCCGCCCACGCCTACACCCAATCCGGCCCTGGTGGGGTTTGGCTTCTGCGACCAGCGCGTCGGATCGCTCGATGGGCGCTTCTCCGCCCGCCTGCTCACCGCTGACGCCAGTGGCACCCCCGCCTTTGAGCAGGTTGTGCTGCGCTTTGAACTGGCCCCCGGTTCGGCGCCCCTGGGCGCCCGGGCGGTCTGCGCCCCGGCAAGCGATCTGGAAGCCACCGTCGCGGCGGATCTCGATGGCGCCTATGTCCTGCGGGTGCGTCTGCCCGGCTGGCTCCGCGATGAGGCCTTCCGTTCCTCGCCCATCACCTCGACCCTGACCTTCAGCGGGACGCGCGTGCTCACCGGCGCGCGCCTGGTTCCCGCCGCGGACCCCGATGCCGGTGTCGATCTCCTCATCGGTCTGCCCGAACCCCTGCCGTTCCGCCTGACCCTTGAGCGTAACCCCACCCGCCTGACGCTGGCCGTTGCCCGCACCTCGCCGATCGTCGCCGCCAGCGACCAGTTGCGCGCGCCCACCAGCGGCGGCGCGCCCGACCTTGACGGCCCCGCCTTCATCCTCTTCGACGGCGACATCTGGCGCGTTGAGGGGGGACAGGCGGACGCCGGCCCGGGTCTTGCCGCGGTCGCGGCGGGGGCAACCAATCTCACCGCCTCGCCGGAGACCGAGACCGCCCTGGCCGTCAGCCCCGATGGAACGAAGGTGGCCTTCTGTCGCTCCGCGCCTGGCCTCGACCCTGCCGACGCCGATCTGCCCGTGCCGGGGGCGCTCTGGATCATGAACGCCGACGGTTCGGATGCGCGCCCCCTGGCCCAGGTGGGGGTTGGATGCGCCGATCCGGCCTTCAGCCCCGATGGCGCCCGCGTCGCCTTCGCGGTTGACGAGACCGGTGTGGCGCCGATCCAGCGCACCCTCTACGCCGTGCCGCTCGAAGGTGGCCGGCCGCAGCGCCTGGTTGAGGGCAATGACGAGTGGAGTCGCTTCGCGCCCCAGTGGCTCGAAGGGGGAACGTTGATCTTCGCCGCCGCGTCGCAGGATGGGCGCAGCACCCTCTTCTTGCGGAATCCGCGCGGGGAGGTCAGCGATGTGGGCGCCAGGGTGCTGGTGAACGATAATGGCGACTCGCCCTACCGCGCCCTGGGCCGGCCCCTCGCTGCCCCTGACGGTAGCCGCTTCGCCGTCGAGGCCCTGCGTAATGACGGCCTGGGGGCGGATCTGGTCGTGTTCGACGCCAGTGGCGGCATCCTTGAGGTGATCGGCGCCGCACGAGAAGTGCCGCCAACCCCCACCCCTTCAGCAACACCGTCGCCAACCCTGACGACCGCGGCCACTGGTGAACCGACAACCACCGGCACCCCGGCCAGCGGCCCGGCTGAAGGCAGCCCGACGGCCCCCGGCGCCACCGCGCCCCCGCCCGCCGCCACCACCCCGACCGCCCGCGCCGCCGCCGGGAGCCCCACCGCGCCCGCCACCGCGGGCACTGCGACCC
>JAOACN010000340.1 GCA_026417815.1 Chloroflexaceae bacterium
GCGGCGGCGCTGCGCGCGGGGTTGATCCCCTTGCAGCAGTGGTAGGCAGATAGCGGGACAGGTCGTGAACGTCTATCGTGGGCCGCCACGGGAGGAGCGCGGGAGGAAGCAGCCCTCCCCGCACCTACCTGATCCATCACAACCCGGATGTCACGCCAGCAGGCGCTTCTGGAAATGAGGAGACCATGGCCGAACCCTTCGCCCCGTTGTTCCAACCCCTGCGCCTGGGACGGAAAACGGCGCCCTCGCGGATCGTCTTCGCCGCGCACCAGACCAACTTCGCGCGCCACAATCGCTTCGACTCGCGCCACGCCGCCTACTACACGGCGCGCGCCCGCGGCGGCGCGGGGGTGATCGTCCTCGAGGGCAGCGTGGTGCACCCCTCCGACTGGCCCTACGAGTACGCCATCTTCGGCTACGACGAGAGCATCGTGCCCACCTACCAGATGATCGCCGGGGCCCTGCGCCCCCACGGCCCGGTCGTGCTGGCCCAACTCACCCACAGCGGCATGCAGGGCACCAGCCACTACTCTCAGGCAGCCCTCTGGGCGCCCTCGCCCATCCCCGAGGTCAACAGCCGCGAGGTGCCCAAGGAGATGGAACCGGAGGACATCGCCGCGGTGATTGACGGCTTCGCCACGGCGGCCCGCTACGCCATCGAGGGCGGCCTCGACGGGGTGGAGATCAACGCCGGCCCCGAGAGCCTGGTGCGCCAGTTCCTCTCTCCCCTGACCAACCAGCGCCAGGACGAGTACGGCGGCCCGCTGGAGAACCGGCTGCGCTTCGCCCGCGAGGTGATCGCCGCGGTGCGCCGGGCCGTCGGCGACGAGGCGGTGGTGGGCCTGCGCCTCAGCGGCGACGAGCACGCCCCCTGGGCGGGCATCAAGCCCGGCGACGCCGCCGAGATCGCCCGCATCCTCAGCAACGAACACCAGATTGACTACCTCAGCGTCACCAGCGGCAGCATCTACACCCCGCACCTGATCCGCGCCGGGCTGTTTATGCCCCCTGGCTACGCCCTGCACCTGGCCGCCGAGATCAAGGCCGCCGTGCAGATCCCGGTCTTTGCCCAGGGCAGCATCGTGGACCCGCGGCAGGCGGCGATGGTGCTGGTGGAGGGCCGGGCCGACGCGGTGAAGATGACCCGCGCCCTGATCGCCGACCCCGATCTGCCGCGCAAGGTGCGTGAGGGGCGCGCCGAGGACGTGCGCCAGTGCATCCTCTGCAACCAGGATTGTATGGTGCAGAGCGTGCAAAACCCGCGCCTGAGCTGTTCGATCAACCCCGCCGCGGGCCACGAGGCCCACGCCGAGTTCGCCACCCTGCCCCCCGCCGTGCGCCCGAAGCGCGTGATGGTCATCGGCGGCGGCCCGGCGGGGATGGAGGCCGCCCGCATTGCCGCCCTGCGCGGCCACCGCGTGACCCTCTACGAGCAGAACGAGACCCTGGGGGGCGCGCTGCTCCTGGCCTCCGCCGAACCGGGGCGCAAGCGCCTGGAACTGATCGGCCAGTGGCTCGAAGCGCAGATCCGCAAGCTCGGCGTCACGATCCACCTTGGCGTGACCGCCACCTTCGAGACCGTGCGCGCCGAGACGCCCGACGCGGTGATCGTCGCCGTCGGCGGCGTCCCGGTGCTCTATCCCGGGGTTGACTTCGACAACAGCGTGCCGGTGCTCAACGAGCGCGACGTGCTCGGCGGCGCGCCCCTGCCCCCCACCGGCAAGGCCGTGGTGCTCGACGAGATCGGCGACCACGATGGTATGGCCGTGGCCGAATGGCTGGTGCACAAGGGCTGGAAGGTCGAGATCGTCACCCGCGACATGTTCTGCGGCCAGCGCCTCACCGCCACCCAGGAACTGACCGCCTGGAACCAGCGGGCCTGGAGCAAAGGGGTGGTCTTCCACCCCCAGCGCGAGGCCGTGCGCGTCACCAACCGGACGCTGATTATGGTCGATCGCTTCAGCCGCGAGGAGGAGCGCATCGAGCAGGTGGACCTGATCGTTGACGTGACCTACGACCGGCCCGACGAGACCCTCTACTTCACCCTCAAAGAAGCGGGGTTTGGCAGCGAGGGCATGCCCGCCCTGTACCGCGCGGGCGACTGCGTGGCCCCGCGGCGGATCGGGCAGGCCATCCTCGAGGGCTATCGCGCTGGAAGGGCGGTGTGAGATGAACCAGGGCGCCCGTCTGCTCTTCACGCCGATCAAGGTCGGCAGCCTGACGCTCAACAACCGGATCGTCTTCTCGGCGCACCTCACCAACTACGCCGAAGGGTACATGCCCTCCGAGCGCCACGTGTACTACTACCGTGAACGGGCGCGGGGCGGGGCGGGGCTGATCATTACCGAGGAGCACTCTACCCATCCCACCGATCACCCCTACGAAAAGCTGATCCACGCCTTCAACCCGGCGGTGATCCCCGGCTACCGGCAGATCACCTCCACGGTTCATGCCGAGGGCACGCCCATCCTGGCCCAGATCAACCACAACGGCGGCCAGAGCAGCGGCATGTTCACCCGCCTGCCGGCCTGGGCGCCCTCGTCGGTGGCCGACCCGATGTTCCGCGAGGTGCCCAAGGCGGTCGAACTGGAAGATATTCAGGAGATCATCGCCGGATACGCCCAGGTGGCCTACCACACCCAGCTCGGCGGCTTCGACGGGGTGGAACTGCAATGCTCCCACTCCTCGATCGTGCGCCAGTTCCTCTCGCGCCACAACAACCTGCGCACCGACGGCTACGGCGGCGGGCTGGAGCAGCGCATGCGCCTGCTGCGCGAGATCATCGCCGCCATTCGCGCCCGCGTCGGGCGCGACTACGTGCTCGGCGTGCGCCTCTGCGGCGACGAACTGATCCGCGACGGCATCGTGCTCGACGAGGCCGTGGCCGCGGCGCGCATTCTGGAGGCCGACGGGCTGATCGACTACATCAACACCAGCATCGGCACCGCAACCCACACCCTTTACATGATCGAAGCCTCGATGCACATCCCGCCGGGCTACGCCCTGTTCATCTCCTCGGCTATCCGCAAGGCGGTGCGCCTCCCGGTGATCGGCGTGGGGCGCATCAAGGACCCCATCCAGGCCGAGCGGGTGTTG
The DNA here is from genome assembly GCA_026417815.1 of Chloroflexaceae bacterium. GTDB lineage: Bacteria > Chloroflexota > Chloroflexia > Chloroflexales > Chloroflexaceae > JACAEO01. Next base: position 3,097 of record JAOACN010000340.1, read on the forward strand.
CAGGAGGGCCACGCCGCCCTGGTGGGCATCGTGCGCGCTCCGATCGCCGCCCCCCCGCTCGCCCGCAAGTCGCGCGAGAACCGCGTCGAGGACATCCGCCTGTGCCTCTCGTGCAACCAGGAGTGCGTCGGGCGCATGGGGTTGAACCGCTGGATGGGCTGCATCGAGACGCCCGCGACCGGCCGCGAGAAGGAACTGGGCATCGGCACCCTCAAGCCCGCGCCGCGCCCCAAACGGGTGACCGTGGTCGGCGGCGGGCCGGCGGGCCTCAAGGCCGCGGTCATCGCCGCCCGGCGCGGCCATCGCGTCACCCTCTACGAGCGGCAGCCCGAACTGGGCGGCCAGGTCAACCTGGCGGTCAAGGTAACCAACCGCGCCGAGTTTGGCGACCTGGTGCGCAACCTGCTCCACGAACTGCACCAGCTCGATGTGACCGTGCGCACCGGCGTGGCCGCCAACGCCGACATGGTCCTCGCCGAGCAACCCGACGCGGTGGTGATCGCCACTGGCTCCACGCCCGACCGCAACGCCTTCCCCGGCGCCGATGGCCCCGAGGTGGCCGATGTGACCGACATTCTCGCCGGGCGGGTCACGGCGGGCAAGCGGGTCATGATCATCGATCGCCTGGGCTTTCACGAGGCCACCAGCGTGGCCGAGTACCTGGCCGAGCAGGGCTGCCGGGTCGAGATTGTCACCCCGACGCTCTACGTGGGGCAGGACCTCGGCATCACCCTCGATCTCGAAAACTGGTACCGCCGCGCCCGGCAACTCAACATCGTCTGCACGCCGAACGTCTCGGTGCTCAACGCCGCCAACGGCCTGGTCACCGCGGTCCATAACTATAGCGGCCAGCTTATCACCTTCGACCCGGTGGACACGATCGTGCTGGCGGTGCAGCGACGGGCCGACGCCGGGCTGTACTTCGCGCTGAAGGGGCGCGTGCCCGAATTGCACCGCATCGGCGACGCCCTGGCCCCGCGCCGGGCCCACGCGGCGATCATCGAGGGCGAGCGTGTGGGACGGGCACTGTAGGGCCGAAGCAGCAGCTCTGCCACTGCTTCGGCCCTACCGGGTACCATCCGGTCGTGATGCGTTGACAGGAATCACCTATGCAAATCGTCGTAATCGCCGAGACCGAGCACGGGGCCGTGACGCGGCCCGCGCTGGAGTGCGTCGAGGAGGCCCGCGATCTGGCCAGCGCCCGCGACCTGCGGGTGCGGGCGCTCCTGCCGGGCGCCGGTCTTGAGGAGCAGGCGGCTACCCTCGCGGCGCACGGGGCCGACGAGGTGACATTGATCGAACACGAGGCCCTGGCCCGGGCCAGCGCCGACGCCTGGCTGGCGGCCCTGGAGCCGGTCATCCGGCCCCTGAGTCACCGCTCCTACGGCGGCTTGCTGCTCCTGGCCCCCGATACCAGCCACATGCGCGCCTGGCTGCCCCGGCTGGCGCTGCGCCTGCACGCGCCCCTGGTGAGCCACTGCCTGGAGGTGCGCCAGGACGGCGCCGACCTCGTGTTCGTGCGCCCCACCTACGGCGGCGCGCGCCACGAGCACATGGTCTGCCCCGGAGCGGCGGTCATCTGCGCCACCCTGGCGCCCAACGCCCGCGGCATCGGGCGGGGCGACGTGCGCCGGCGCCCCCAGGTGAGCCACGTCCACCCCACCATCGACACGGCGCGCCTCCGCGACCGGCCCGTGCGCACCATCCCCGCCGACCCGCGCACGGTTGACCTGCGCGAGGCCGAGCGCATCGTCGCCGGCGGCCTGGGGCTGGGCGGTCCTGAGGGCGTGGCGCAACTCTGGGAACTGGGCAACCGGTTGCAGGCGGCAGTGGGCGGCACGCGCGTCATCTCCGACCGGGGCTGGCTGCCGGCCGATCGCTTCATCGGCACCACCGGCAAGATCGTCGCCCCCAAGCTCTACCTGGCCCTGGGCATCTCGGGGGCCAGCCAGCACACCTCGGGTATGAACGGCAGCGAGACGGTGATCGCCGTCAACCTCGACCGCACCGCGCCCATCTTCGGCCTGGCCGACCTGGGCATCGTGGCCGACGTGCGACGGCTCATTCCGGCCCTGCTGGAACGCCTGACCCCAGAACCGCAGCAAGGTACGAAAGACAACGACCAGAGCCGCCAGGTGGCGGCCTGAAGGATGCGCTATGGCTTTCCTGAGCAAAGAGGCTTCGCTGGCGCTGGTGCAGCGGGTGCACCGCCTGATCGGCATGAAGAACGGCGTAACCCCGCACGACGCGCCCCAACGCCGGCGCCAGCGCAGCGCGCCGCGCCCCGGCGCCGAGCGTTTCGATGTGATTGTTGTCGGCGCAGGGCCGGCCGGTAGCGCCGCCGCCCTCGTGGCTGCTCGCGCCGGGCTCAAGGTGCTGCTGCTGGAGCGCGGCGAGTACCCCGGGTCCAAAAACGTCTCTGGCGCGGCCTTCTACGGCAGCGCCATCCTGCACGAACTGATCCCCAACTGGTGGGAACAGGCCCCCGTCGAACGCCACCTGACGCGCCGCGTCCTTGCTTTTATGACCGCCGAGACCTCGGTGGCGATCGACTTTCGCACCACCCGCTTCGCCGAGCCGCCCTACAACGGCTTCAGCATCCTGCGCCCCAGATTCGACCGCTGGTTCGCCGACCAGGCCGTCGCCGCGGGCGCCTTCCTGCTCAACGCCGCCGTGGTGGACGAGGTCCTCTGGGAGGATGACCAGGTGGTGGGGGTGCGCGTGCGCCGCGACGAGGGCGACCTGCGCGCCGATGTGGTGATCGCCTGCGACGGCGCGAATTCCTTCCTGGCCAAGAACGCCGGCCTGCAACGCGAGTTCCACGCCCACGAGATGTCGCTCGGGGTGAAGGAGGTGCTGGCCCTCGACGAGGCCACCATCCGCGAGCGGTTTCACCTCTACGACAACGACGGCCTGGCAATCGAGTACATCGGGGCGATCACCGAGGAGGTCAGCGGCGGCGGGTTCCTCTACACCAACCGCGACAGCCTCTCCCTGGGCGTCATCGGGCAGATCTCCTCGCTGGCCGAGCACAGGCGCCGGCCCTACGAGTTGCTGGAGACCTTCAAGCGCCACCCCTCGGTGGCCCCGCTGGTACGGGGCGGCAGGGTGCGCGAGTACTCGGCCCACATCATCCCCGAAGCGGGCTGGAACATGCTGCCGAAGCTCTACACCGGCGGCATGCTGGTGGCAGGCGACGCGGCGGCGTTGTGCTTCGTGGCCGGGCTGTACCTGGAAGGCATCAACTACGCCATCCAGTCGGGCATCGCCGCGGGCGAAACGGCCGTGGCCGCCCATCGGGAACGCGATTTTTCGGCCCGTTCGCTGGCCCGCTACCTCGAGCGCCTGCGCGCGCGCTACGTCCTGACCGATTTCGCCAACTACCGCCACGCGCCGGGACTGGTCAACAGCCCCCGCCTGCAGAACCTGTACCCCGAACTCATCGCTGGCGCTGCCGAACAGGTCTTCCGCGTCAACGGCGGTCCCAAACGCAAGCTCCTGCCCATCGCCCTCGATACGCTCCGCCGCGCCAATATCTCGCCCATACACATGCTCCAGGATGCCTGGCAAGCAGGGAGGTCATTCGGATGGTGAGCATTCCTCTCGAAGAACGGATGCGCACGGTGCGCTTCAAGGTAGACGACCGGCCGCACATCGTGGTCAACGCGGCGGTGTGCAACAATTGCTCCGTGCGGGCCTGTGTGTATGTCTGCCCGGCCAATCTCTTCGTGCCGCTGGACGATGGGGGCATTCTCTTCAACTACGAGGAGTGCTTCGAGTGTGGAACCTGCTACATCGCCTGTAATCAGGAAGGGGCCATTCAGTGGTCGTACCCTCGGGGCGGCTATGGGGTGACCTTTCGGGAAGCGTGAGGCGATTTTGGATTTGGGATGTTGGATTTTGGATTGCCGCATGTGGCGTTCCAACCAGGTGGTGCATCCGGCAAGTTTTCGAACGGGAGGGTCTGGGAGGGCGGTGCCCTCCCAGAAACCCGCCTTCCAGCCCTTTCGTGTGGCAGGACTTGCCGGATGCACCAGCGGGGCCAACGATGATGCCACGCGGTCTCATCAACGGGAATTGGTGCAATGCGTATCGCCGTCTGTCTGAAACAGGTGCCCGACCCGACCACGGTCGAGGTTGATCCGTTGACCGCGGCGCTCGACGCGCGCCGCCTGCTCTACATCGCTGGCCCCGCCGACACGGCGGCCCTGGAAGTGGCCCTGCAACTGGCCGGCGCGGAGGGCCACGTCAGCGCGCTGTGCGTCGGCCCGCCCGCCGCCGACGCAGTATTGCGCCAGGCCCTCGCCGCCGGCGCAGCGGAGGCGCGGCGGCTCTGGGCGCCGTTCCTGCCCCTCCAGTCCCCGGCGCAGACCGCCCTGCTCCTGGCCGCGGCGCTGCAACGCGGCGAGACCCCCGACCTGGTGCTCTGCGGCGCCCGCAGCAGCGACCATGGCAGCGGGCAGGTGCCGGCCCTGCTCGCCGAGTTCCTCGACTGGCCCGTGGTGTGCGATGTCACTCAGATCACGGTAGAAGGCGGTCTGGCGCGGGTGCAACGTCGCCTCGACCGCGGGGCGCGCGAGGAACTGGAGGTGCCCCTGCCCGCCGCCCTGGCGGTCGAAGCGGGCATCGCCCGCCTGCGCCACGCCAGTCTCACCGGGCTGATGCGCGCCGAACGCGCCGCCATCCCCGTCAGCGAACTGGACGACCTGGGGCTGGAGCCGGCCGACCTGGCCTTCCCCGCCCCGACCGCGCGCATGGTGACCCCGCCGCGCCCACGCACGCGCCCGATCTTCACCCCCGACAGCACTCGTCCGGCCCATGAGCGCATTACGCAGATCATCACCGCCGGCGTGACCCGTAAATCCGGCAAGGTGCTGGAAGGCCCTCCCGAGCAGATGGCCGATGTGCTGGTCGAGTTTCTAAGAGAAAGGGGATTCGTTTAGTCTGTAGGGCAATCCTGTAGCTCTACGTTGTCACGTTGCCCCTGGCGGGGGTTGCGGGGGCCGGCGGCCACCTCCGAACCGCCTCACAGCGGAAACTGCGGCAACTGACAACGTAGAGGTACGGCAATCCTCTGGATCGCCCTGCACAACAGCTTATGTCTACATCCATGGCATACCAACCCAACCTGGCCCATCTGACCTGGCCCGAGGTGGCCCGCGCCGTGGCCGCGGGGGCCGATACGGTCATTCTGCCCCTGGGGGCCACCGAGCAACACGGGCCGCACCTGCCCCTCGGCACGGATACGCTCCGCGCCGAGGACCTGGCCCGGCGCCTGGCGGCGCGGCTGCCAGGGGCCCTGGTGGCCCCGGTCCTGCCCATCGGTTGCTCCGACGAGCACGCGGGCTTTCCCGGCCTGTTGAGCCTCGATGCCGCTACGCTCGCCGCGGTGATCGTGGATTGCGCGCGACGCATGGCCGCCTGGGGCATCACCCGGCTGGTGCTGCTCTCGGCCCACGGCGGCAACGGTCGGGCCCTGGCCCTGGCCGCCGAACGCCTGCGCCGTGAACTGCCCGATCTGCGCGTCTGGCTGCCCGCGCAGACCCTCGCGCCTGACGAGGCGGTCCTGGCCCTGGCTGCCGAGGCGGGGATCGCGCCCGAAGAGTTCGGTCTGCATGCGGGCGAGGGCGAAACCTCGGAAGTGCTCTGGCTGCGCCCCGACCTGGTGCGCGCCGAGGCCGCCGAGGCCGGGTACCGCGGTGAGATGACAACGATTGTAGAAACGCTGCAACGTCTGGGCCTCAAGGCGGTGACGCCCAACGGCGTGCTTGGCGACCCGGCCCGCGCCCGCGCCGCCCGTGGCGAGCGCTACCTCGAGGCCCGGGCCGGCGCGCTGGCAAAGGAACTGCTCGCGTGATGACGCCGTCTCCAACCCTTCGGAGCCACCGCCGCCAGCTCTGGGCCAGCGCGCTGACCCTCCCCGGGCAGCCCGACCTGGCCCGCAGCCTGGTGGCCGAACTGGCCGCCTTCCTGGAGCAGCCAGTGGAGGAGGTGGAGGCCCGCTGCCGCCGGGCCGCCGATGAACTGGCGCGCGCCTGGCATGGGCAGGCCCCCGCTACTCCGGCGGCTATCACCGACTTCTACCGCCACGGTGACGCCTACCTCTACGACCTGACCTGGTGGCACGCCCTGGCGGAGGACGACAGCGCCCTGGTGCAGGTCGAGGCCCTGGAAGCGGCCCTGGCCCACCACGCCCGTAGCGCCCTCGACTTCGGCGGCGGCATCGGCGCCCTGGGGCTGTTGCTGGCCCGCCACGGCCTCGAGGTGACCCTGGCCGACGTCAACCCGCGCCTGAACGAGTACGCCCGCTGGCGCTTCGCCCGGCGCAGCCTGCCCGTGCGGGTCATTGATCTGCCCCCCGGCCCGCCGGACCTGCCCGTAGCGGCCTTCGACTTCATCAGCGCAGTGGACGTGTTCGAGCACCTGCCCGATCCGGGCGCGACCCTGACGGCTCTGGCCACGGCCCTGCGCCCCGGCGGCGCCCTCTTCATCCACCTGCCCGGCAACGTCGACCCGGACCATCCCATGCACCTCTGGCGCCGGCCGGCCACTCTCCTGCGCCATCTGGGGGCTGCCGGTCTCTGGCTGGAAGGCGAGGGCAGCCGTATCGAGCAAGGCGGCAACGCCCGCCTGCTGCTGCGGCGCGGCGAAGGCCCACGCTACCGCCTGAACCAGGGGCTGGAACTGCACCCCGACGCTGCCGGCGGCACGCTGCTCTCCCTGCGACCCCTGGTGGCGCTGCGCCTCAACCAGCGGGCCTTCGCTACCCTTACGGCGCTCAACGGCGGCAGCACCGCCCTCGAAGTGGTCGCCGCTCATCCCGAGCTGTCGCTCCCCACGACAACCACCTTCCTCGACTCCCTGGCCCGGCGACGTGTGCTGGTCAAACACGCCGCGCCGCCGGAGTATCTACCCGCCGTCACGGCAATCGTCCCGGCCCACGGGCGCCCGGAGGCCACCCGGGCCTGCGTGGAGTCGCTGCTGGCCCAGGACTACCCCGCGGAACTGCTGGAGGTGATCGTGGTTGACGACGCCTCCGCTCCGCCGCTGGCCCCGGCCCTGGCCGGGCTGCCCATCCGCCTGCTGCGCCAGGACCAGAACATCGGCCAGTCGGCGGCCCGCAACCGCGCGGCGGAACTGGCCCGCGGCGAGGTGCTGGCCTTTCTGGACAACGACTGCGTCGCCGCCCCCGGCTGGCTGCGTACCCTCGTGGCCGCGCTCGACGAGCCGGGGGTGGACATCGCCGGCGGGCGGGTGCTGGCGCCGCCGCCGGAGGGGCCGGTGGCGGCCTTCGAGGCCGCGCGCTCGCCGCTGGACATGGGGCCGGTCAGCGGGCCGGTCGGCCCCGGCGAGCCGATCAGCTATATGCCCTCGTGCAACCTGGTTGTCCGGCGTCGTCTGTTCGCGCGCATTGGCGGCTTCGACCCGGCGATGCGCCTGGGAGAGGATGTTGACCTGATCTGGCGGGCGCTGGCCACGGGCGCGCAGGCGCGCTACGTGGCCGAGGGCGCGGTCGTCCATCACCACCGTGTACGTCTGGGGGCGCTGCTGCGCCGCCGCGCCGACTACGCCTCGTCAGAGGCCGACCTGCAACGGCGCCACCCTGCGGGCCGGCGCACCATGGCCCTCCCGCGGATGGCCCTGGCGTTCCTGGCGGCCCTGATCGCCGTCTGGAGCGCCCCGGCCCTGGCCGGATTAATCGTCGCCGGCATGGCGGTCGCTCTGGGGCGCGAGATCGGGCGCAAACGGCGCGAGCTGCGCCGGCACGGCGTACACCTGCCCTGGGGCCGGGTAAGCGCCGCGGTGCTGCTGCAACACCGGGCCGCGTTCTACCACCTGGGGGCCAACATCACCCGCTACTACA